>DASUII010000313.1:0-7921 GCA_036279835.1 Pseudonocardiaceae bacterium | reverse complement strand
GGTGCCGACGGGGCCATCCCCGACGACCAGGTGGCGAGCGGTCATGACAGGTCTCCAGAGATCAGAGTTCCAATACCAGAGCAGTGCTCTGAACCAGCAGTGTCGACGCAGCGGGCGCGGTTTGTCAAGAGCATTGCTCACATTTGTTGCCGATGCTCGCAGAGGGCGGCATCATGGTGCGAGTGAGCAAGTTGCAGCCCGTCCACCACACGGCGCGCGAGCGGGTGCGGGCCGAGGTCACCGGCGAGATCGTCGACGCCGCGCGGCGCCAGCTGGGCATCGTGGGCGCTGCCGCGCTGTCGCTGCGCGCGGTGGCTCGTGACCTGGGCATGGTCTCGTCAGCCGTGTACCGCTACGTACCCAGCCGCGACGTCCTGTTGACGTTGCTCATCGTGGACGCATACAACGCCCTCGGTGCGCAGGTGGAAGCTGCCGAGGGGGAGATTGACCGCGCCGACCTGCTCGGCCGGTGGACGGCCACCGGCACCGCGGTGCGTCGCTGGGCGCTGGTGCACCCCCACGACTGGGCCCTGATCTTCGGTTCGCCGGTACCCGGTTACGCCGCGCCGCAGGACACCATCCCGCCCGCTACCAGAGTTCCCGAGGTGCTCTGCGGGATCCTCGCCGACGCGGTGACCGGCGGGCGCCTGGATCCCACGCTGGTCGGCGACGTATCGGCGGCAGTCAGGCGCGCCATGGAGCCGGTCCGCACAGTAGTACCCCGCGACCGAGTGCCCGACCCGGTGCTGGCCGGTGGGCTCACCGCGTGGGCCGGACTGGTCGGTGCGGTGTCCTTCGAGCTCTTCGGGCACCTGCACAACGTGATCGACGATCATGAGACGTTCTTCGTCGAGGAGCTGCGCAGGCTGATCACGTTGATCGGGCTGCGCTGACTGTCACGGGTGCCTCACAAGCTCACCGGGTCAGCAAGTCGAGCAGGCCCGGGAAGCGCGCGTCGAGGTCGTCGTGGCGCAGCGAGATGATCCGCAGGGTTCCCTCGGCGCGGGTGCGGGTCACGCCTGCCTCGCGCAGCAGCCGTAAGTGATATGAGCTGGTGGATGGCGGGAGGTCCAGGGCGCTGGAGACCTCACCGCAGCCGCGGGGCCGGCCGTCGGCGAGCAGGCGGACGATCTCCAGGCGCACCGGGTCTCCCACGGTGCGCAGGATCGTCGCCAGATCCAGCGCCGAGGCGGCCGGGTGGACGATCTTCTCGCGCGGGTTCGCAGGCACCGACATGACTTACATGCTATAACTTCTTCGGAAGTTCCATAATTTTGGAAATTACGAAGGAGATGGCGCGGCAGTGACCACCGACCTCACGCTCACCTCCACCGACGCGCGCCGAACGCTGTCGCCCCGCGTCGCTTACGCGCTTGTCGCGGCCGTCATCGGGCTGGCACTGTTCGCCTCCGCGACGCCCTCACCGCTTTACCCCGCATACCGCGAACTCTGGGACATCTCGCCCGTCGTGATGACACTCGTTTACGCGACCTACGCCTTCGGCGTGCTCACCACCCTCACCCTGGCCGGCCGGGTCTCCGACCAGGTCGGCCGGCGTCCGGCGCTGCTCCTAGCGCTGGGTACTCTCATGGGCGCGACCGTCGTGTTCATGCTGGCCGACTCGGCGGGGTGGCTGTTCGTCGCTCGTGCCGTGCAGGGCCTGGCCACCGGGCTGGCCTTGGGCGCGGCCAGCGCCGCGATGCTCGATCTGCACCCGCGGCGTGACCCGGCCGGAGTCGGCCTGATCAACGGCGTGGTGAGCGCCGGCGGGATGGGGCTGGGCGTGCTCGTGTCGGCCGCGTTCGTCGAGTTGTTGCCAGCGCCGCGCGTGCTGCCCTACGTGGCACTGTTCGTGCTGTTCGCGATCGCCTTCAGCGGCGCGGTGTGGATGCCCGAGCCCATCGCGACTCGCTCGCAGCTACAGCTGCGCCCGCAGCGCCCGGGCGTGCCACCCGCGGCGCGTCCCGCGTTCCTACTCGCCGCGCTCGGGGTCACCTCCTCATGGTCGATCGGCGGACTACTGCTGTCGCTCGGTCCCCAACTCGCCCAAAGCCTGTTCCACACCACCGACCCGCTGGTAGGCGGGATCAGCGTTTTCGCCCTCGCCGGGTCCGCCGCGATCTCGCCGGTGGTATTCAGGCGGACCCGGCCGTGGGCCGGTACCGCCGCCGGGTCGGTGGCGCTCGCCACCGGGATGGTGCTCGTCGTCGGTGCCGCGTCGAGCGATTCCAGCGTGCTCTACCTCAGCGGCGCGGTCGTCGGGGGCGCCGGATTCGGGGTGGCTTTCCTTGGCGCGCTGCGTGCCCTGTCGGCAGCCATCCCAGCTGAGCACCGCGGGGCGGTGATGTCGGCCTTCTACATCGTCGCCTACTTGGCGCTGTCGCTACCCGCGATCCTCGCTGGCGTGCTGGTCACCCCGCTGGGCCCGCGGCTGACGTTCGAGATCTTCGGCAGCGTCATCGCCGCGCTCGCCATGGTGGTCGCGTACCTGGCCTGGCGCACGCGGCCGGTGGCCCCACCGGTGCCGTCGTACGTGATGAGGCCGGTTAGCTCAGCGCGACGGTAGTGCGGTTGGTCTCGCCCGCGTTCATCACCCGGTCGCCCGCCGGGCGCAGCGCATCCAGCTCCGCGATCTCCGCTGGGGTGTCGGTATGCAGTCGTGGCTGGTGGCGACGCTGTGGACCACGTCGAGCAGACGCTGGTTGGTGGTCCCGTAGGCCGATCTGATGCGGCTGACCGCCGAGAGCCCGTCGGGTCCCGGACGTCGGAGTTACCCGTGGCGCCGGGTGCAGCGATAAGTCATGATCGACGCGTGGATCACAGCGATGCTGCGGCCTTCGCCGATGACTGGGTGACGTCGTGGAATTCCCATGACCTCGACAGGGTCCTGAGCCATTTCACCGACGACGTGGTCTTCACCTCGCCGGTCGCCGCACGGTTCCTCGACGGTAGCGACGGTGTCATCCGCGGTAAGGCTGCGCTGCGGGAGTACTGGGCCGAGGCACTCCGACGCATCCCAGACCTGCACTTCGAGGTGGTCGGTGTCTACGTCGGGGTGGACACACTGGCGATCAACTACCGCAACCAGCTGGGGCGGCTGGTCAACGAGGTCTTGATCTTCGATGGCTCACTGGTGAGGCAAGGGCATGGGACCTACCTGGGCAATGACGCCAACCCTGCCGGGGTGACGACCCGCTGACCGACCAGGTGGAATGTCGCTTGATTCGCAAGGTCACTGTCCGACTGGTGCCGTTCCTCGGGCTGCTCTACCTGATCAACTATCTAGACCGGGTCAACCTCGGCTTCGCCGCGCTGACGATGAACAGCGACTTGGGGCTCAGCGCCGCTGCGTACGGGCTGGGCGCGGGGTTGTTCTTCATCGGCTACTTCTTCTTCGAAGTGCCCAGCAACATCATCCTGCACCGCGTGGGAGCGCGGGTGTGGATCGCACGGATCATGGTCACCTGGGGGATGGTGGCCTCGGCCACGGCGTTCATCCAGGGCGAGATCAGCTTTTACGTCGTGCGGGTGTTACTCGGCGTGGCCGAGGCCGGGTTCTTTCCGGGGATCATCCTGTACTTGACCTACTGGTTCCCCCGCGCGCAGCGCGCCAAAATCGTCGCGTTGTTCTTCCTCGCCGTCCCGCTGTCGTCGGTAATCGGTAGCCCGTTGTCCACGCTGCTGATCCAGAGCGGCGACGGAGTGCTGGGATTCGACGCGGGCTGGCGATTCATGTTCTTCGTCGAAGGTGTACCCGCGGTCCTGCTCGGCGTGCTGGTCCTGGCGTTTTTGCCCAGTCGCCCACGGCAGGCGAAGTGGCTCACCGAGCAGGAAAGCTCCGCACTGGAGGCACGAATCGCCGAGGAGAACGCCCGCGAGCTACCCGTGCGGGCGGCGCTGATCGATCCGCGAGTGATCGCGCTCAGCGTCGTCTACTTCGGGATCGTGTACGGCCTCTACGTTCTGGCGTTCTTCCTACCCCAAGTGATCAAGGGTTTTCAGAAGCAGTTCCAGGTGACGTTCTCCCTGGTCGAGATCGGGCTGATCACCGCGGTCCCGTACGCGGTCGCGTCAGTAGCGATGGTCCTGTGGGCGCGGCACTCCGACCGCACCGGCGAACGGACCGGACACGTCGCGATCGCCGCCTTCGTCGGTGCGGTGGCGATCTCCGTCGCCCTGTACATGAACTCCCCGCTGCTCGTGATGGTCTGCATCACCGTCTGCGCGATCGGGGTGTACGCGGCCATCCCGGTGTTCTGGCAGCTGCCGAATGCCTTTCTCACCGGGGTCGGCGCAGCCGCCGGCATCGGTCTGATCAACTCCTTCGGCAACCTCAGCGGCTTCCTGGGTCCCTACCTCACGGGGTGGCTACAAGGCTTGACCGGCAGCTTCCGCCCTGGTTTGTGGGTAGTGGCCGGGTTCATGGTTCTAGCGGGCGTTATCGCACTGTCGTTGCGTACGGGAGGCACCCGCAGTGCGAAAGACAGGGTGGCCCCGCCGCAGGAGTCGGCGTGATCCGGCCGGGTGGAGGTCGGACGGTTCGGCCACGTGTTCGTGAAGCCGCCAGCCGCCACGCTGTCCGCTCGCAACGCGGCACCCGGCTGTAGATCGCTGTTTGGGGCCCTGTTCGGCGTCCCCAGGACCTGCCATGATCGCCGAAACTGTGTGATGACCGTGCGATCCTGCACGGTTACCGCTCACTCTTGGCGATCTTGAGAGGGCGGGCAAGGCGATTTCGCGACAGCCCCTGAGCTGAGCGCGGCTCATTCTTCCCAAACAGCGATCACTGTGCGATTTACATTCCGGGAGACGGCGATTCGGGTCGCGGCGCTAGGCCATGCGCGGTGGCGTAGCTAGACAGCTCGGCGAGTTGTCTCGGGTCCAGCGAAGGGCGGACGGTCTGGCGTGCGGCGGCCAGCTGCGGGGCGGTGACCTCGGTGGCGTCCAGCGATTGCCGCATGGCGGTCAGCGCTGCTTCGCGGATCAGCGCCGCGCAGTCCGCCGCGGAATAGCCCTCCAGCTCACCGGCCAGCGCGTCAAGGTCGACGTCGGCCGAGAGTGGGGTGTTGCGGGCCGTGGACCGCAAGATGGCCGCCCGGGCCGGCGCGTCCGGCGGCGGCACATACACCAACCGCTCCAGCCGGCCGGGCCGCAGCAGTGCTGGGTCGATGAGATCAGGGCGGTTGGTCGCGCCGAGCACGACCACGTCGCGCAGCGGCTCCACCCCGTCCAGTTCGGTGAGCAGCGCCGCGACCACGCGATCGCCGACGCCGGCGTCGGATGATCCGCCCCGGCGCGGCGCCAGCGCGTCGACCTCGTCGAGGAAGATCAGCGCGGGGGAGGCGTTGGAGGCGCGGCGAAACAGTTCCCGCACCGCCCGTTCCGACTCGCCGACCCACTTGTCGAGCAACTCGGCGCCCTTGACCGAGAACACATTGAGCGCTCCCGACCCGGCCAGTGCCCGAACCAGGAAGGTCTTGCCGCACCCGGGTGGGCCGTAGAGCAACACCCCGCGCGGCGGGTCGACGCCGAGCCGGGTGAACGAATCGGGATAGCGCAGCGGCCACAGCACCGCCTCGGTAAGCGCTTGCTTGGTCTGCGTCATGTCGCCGACGTCGTCCAGGGTCAGGCCACCAGTGGTGATGGTGTCCGAGGTGGACATCGAGATGGGGCGGACGGTGTCCAGCGCGCCGATCAGATCCTGTTGCATGATCACGAGATCGGTTCCGGCGGCGCACGTGTGGCGCAGCGCAGCCCGCACCGCAGCCTCGCGGCGCAGCGCGACAAGATCAGCCGCGACGAACCCCGGGGTACGCTCGCCCACGGCAGCCAGATCGACATCGGTAGCCAGCGGCACCGCGGCAAGCAGCACCCGGAGCAGCTCCGTGCGGGTCCGGGCATCGGGTAACCCCAGTGACAGCTCGCGATCGATCAGCTCCGGCGCGCGCAACCGCGGATCCACCGACCCGGGATGCGCGGTGGTGACCACCAGCGCGACCCGGTCCAGCGCGGGCACTAGAGCGTCGAGCACGACAGTGGCCAGCGGCGGCGGGTTGGTAGCCGGCAGCAGCGCCTCGATGTCAGTGATCAGCAGCACGCCAGGCTGGTGCTGGGCGGCGGCCGCTACCGCGTCGTGGACCCGCTGGGTGGCGGCGTCGGGCTGCACGGCCGCCACGCTCGGCGCGGCCAGCTCGACAACCTCAGCGCCGGCGTCACGGGCTACCGCGTGCACCATCGTCGCCTTGCCGACACCCTCGGGGCCGTGCACCGCCACCCCGAGGCGGGTGCTCGCGCCGAGGCTGCGTAGCAGGTCGGGCCGGTGGAAGGTGAGCTCAAACCACTCGGCCAACCGCCCGGCGGCGTCCCGGGTGCCCACCAGATCGGCCACCGCAGGCACTGGGCCCACCGGAGTCGGGCTGTTGGAGGCTTGCGGGCGCCCGGGCGGGTCTCCGGTGCGGGAGCCATCGCGCCAGCCGACGACAGTCGACGGGTGCGGGGCAACGGGCCCGGCCGGGTCGGTGGCCGTCACGGTGAGCAGCTCGTTGGTCCAGGTGACCCCGATCGCCGCGGCCAGCCGGCTACGCACTGCCGCGGTGTTGGATCCAGGAGCCAGATCCTGCGGGAGCAGCGACACCGCGTCCCCGGCGGTGAGCACCTTGCCGGCTAGTGCGTGACGCAGCGTTTCAGGACTCACCGAATGGCTGACCAGGACGGACCCTGTGACGGTGATCGAGCGGGCGGCGGGTACCTGTACCGGCGCGAGCACCACCTCGGAACCTTCGGTCAACCCCAGGTTGGACAGCGTGAGGTCGTCGAGCAGCGCGATTCCGGGAGCGTTCTGCCCGGCGGCCGCCAGCGCGGCACTCATCCGGGCTCCGGTGAGCCGCACCGCGTCCCACGGCCGCAACCCCAGCGCGTCGAGTACTTCCGGGTGCAGCCGCACCACACCCCGCCGGGTATCCAGCGCCGAGGTGCTGAGCCGGGCGGTCAAGGTGATCTGCGGTGCGCTCACGGCGTCCGAGCCTACGGCCCACGTACCGGAATGCTCCGCTTGCTACGGAGGTGCCGAGGACCATTCCGCACCGGGAGCTGCGCAACAACAGCAGTGCCGTGCTGCGTGACGTGCAGGCTGGTGAGACGGTGTAGGTCACCAACAATGGCGAGGTCGTCGCCGTCCTCGTGCCGCCACCACGAGCAGCCGGCGCGTCGCTGCGGATCCGGCGGGCCATGGTCCGCGGGGGATTCGCCGAACTGGAGCGGACCCGGATCCAAGAGCCACTCCAGGACGTACTGGATGAGCTCCGCGGCGGTGATCCTCTACATCGAGACGTCGGCGGCGGCGAAGCTGCTTGTAGACGAGCCCGCATCGAGCCGGCTGGCGGCGCGGCTCGATGATGCCGTTGACGCCGACGATGCCGTCCTGTCGAGCACGCTGCTGGAGACCGAGCTGCGCCGGCTCGCACTCCGCGCTGAGCTCGCCCAGTCCGCCGTGACACAGCTTCTTGCGCGCTTCGATCTGGTGGAGACCGACCTCTCCCTCTACCGGGAGGCGAACCTGCTTCCGGGTCCTCACCTTCGCAGCCTCGACGCGCTGCACCTCGCGGCCGCGTTGCGGGCCGGCGCCGACATCATGGTGACTTACGACCGCCGGCAGGCCGACGCAGCAGCCTCCGCCGGGTTGCCAGTCCTCGCGCCGTAGTC
Source organism: Pseudonocardiaceae bacterium (assembly GCA_036279835.1). GTDB lineage: Bacteria > Actinomycetota > Actinomycetes > Mycobacteriales > Pseudonocardiaceae. The sequence goes on along the minus strand of DASUII010000313.1, from coordinate 220 downwards.
CATCGCGGCCAACCTCGGAGCCCGCACTCCTCACCGGCGATGTCGGGAAACTCGGCCAGTGCGAGCGTGTGCACCACGCTGCCGCGGGGTTTCGTTGAGTAGGTGAGCAGCCCAATCGACAACCTTGACGGTTGTCTCATCGGCCCCTCCGGCACCACGGGCGAGGTGTGTGGATCGATAGCAGATGTGCCGCCATTGGCAACATTGAGCGAAAGTTGCC
>DASUII010000312.1:0-13374 GCA_036279835.1 Pseudonocardiaceae bacterium | reverse complement strand
TGTAGGAGACAGTCCTGACACGGCCAGGCAGCGCCTGGGATAGGTAGGGACCCAATGAGCGGACGAGCAGCGGGCACGCAGACACGGGTGCTGGTCATCTCGGGCAGTGTCGGTGCAGGTCACGACGGTGCCGCGGACGAGCTGATCAGTCGGCTGGCCAAGTTGGGTGTGGAGGCGGACCGCCGGGATTATCTCGATGCGCTGCCGCCGATGTTCCGGTACATGCTGCGCGATGGCTACCGGTTGAGTGTCGGCTATGCGCCGGCGTTCTTCGACTGGTTGTTCGCCAACCTGGAGCGCACCGGCTGGGTGCAGAACGTGGCCATGTGGCTGTGCCGCCAAGCGCAACGTGATGTGTTGCGCTGGGTCGGTGATCACGACGTCGTCGTGTCCACGTACATGTTGGCCAGCCAGACGCTGGGCCAGCTCAAGGAAGCCGGGGCGGTGGACGCGACTCTGGTCACCTTCCTCACCGACCCAGCGGTGCACCGGACTTGGGTGCACTCCGCCGTTGATCACCATGTGACGGTGACCGAGGCGACGGCTCGGATGGGACACCTGGTGTACCGCACGCCGATGCAGGCTGTCGGGGGGCTGGTATCCACCCGGTTCGCGGATCAGCCTGATCCGACCCATCGCCCCCGGTTGCGCGCCGAGTTGGGGTTGTCCCCGGACGGCCTCGTGGTACTGCTGGCGACCGGCTCGCTCGGGATGGGCGATGTGCCCAACGTCGTCCGGTCGATCAGATCTTCCGGCGTGGCGGAGGTGGTGGTGCTCTGCGGGCGCAACGACCGGCTGCGCAAGCAGTTGGCGGCACAGCCGGGAGTGGTGGCTTTGGGCTGGCGTGACGATGTCCCGGAGCTGATGGCGGCGGCCGACGTGCTGGTGCACAATGCGGGCGGCCTGTCGCTGACCGAAGCGTTGACCGCGGGGTTGCCCGCGGTGACCTACCGACCCATCCCTGGACATGGCATCGCCAACTCCCAGATCCTTGCCGACGCTGGGTTGGCGCCCTGGCCGCAGGATGAGACCGAGTTGGTCGCCGCGATACGCCAGTACGCCGGTCGCCGGGGCGATCCCAGCCATGTCGTGCTCAGCCAGGACACCGCCGCCGTGGTAATGGCTTTACTCGCCGAACGTGGTCAGCACGCCGTTCCCGGCCAGGACTCGCTACCCGCCTGAGAGCGGGCCTACATGATCTCGCAACGGTCCCACGGTGCAGCCCAGCTGATCAGCCAGTTCGGCCAGCCGGGGTAGCGCTGCCACGGTGGCTCGCCAGCTACCGGCCACCTGGGCGACGCAGTCCGAGTCGTGCAGCAGCACCGTGCCACCGGGCCGCAGCTGTCGTCCAATAGTCCCGGCTACCCGGTCTGCGCTGCGCGCTTCCCAGTCGCGGCCCCAGGCCGTCCACAACACTGGCCGCAGTCCGGCGTGGCGGCAAGCGATCAGCGATCCCATCGTGAGCACGCCATAGGGTGGTCGAAACCAGGTCGGCCGCACCCCGGTCGCCGTCGTCACCACCGCTGCGGCGCGCGCTACGTCCCGGTGTACCTCGGCCGGCGCGCGAACCAGGTGGTTGCGGTGGCTGAACCCATGTACGGCGACCTCATGTCCGGCGGTCGCCACAGCCGCCGCCACGTCCGGATAGCGGGCAACCTGCGCGCCGAGCATGAAGAACGTCGCGGTCCAGCCGAGCCGGTCCAGCGCGTCGAGCACCGCGGGGGTGCCCTGCGGGTCGGGTCCATCGTCGAAGGTCAACGCTACGCTGTCTATTCGGCCGGTGCCGGCGAGGCCGGGACAGACCGCGGCGCGTAGCACCCGCGCGCGCAGCAGCGCCGGAGCCGCCCAGCCAGCCACCGCGGCCGTGCTCGCCGCCACGCCCAGGGCTGTCGCCGGTCTGATCACCGGGGAAGGTTACCGACGCGACGCAGTCGCCAGTGCGGGCCCCAACCGGACCCTGGGGTGCTGCCAGGATCAGGCGCCGTGCCTTTTACTTCAAGAATTGCTCCCGGTCAGACAACAGGTAAAGCATATACGCAGCGATCGTGGAGTCGTCGGTAATGGCACCGTCTCGGATCATATCTTCAAAACTGGCCTTGGTGAACCAGCATTGGTGCATGTCCTGTTCTTCGTGTTCCCGCGAGTGCTGACCAGCTTGAAGTTGTTCAGCGACGAACACCGTGCAGCCTTGACTGCTCATGCCCTGAGCCGGATGGAGATACCCTAGGCGGTAGATGTGCGTCGAGCGTAGGCCGGTTTCTTCGGCGAGTTCCCGCATGGCGAGTTCTGTTGGATCGCCATCCTGCCTATCGGGGAGGGTACCCTGGGGAAACTCCCACGAGCGGTGGGAGACGGGGTAACGGTATTGGTTGACCAGATGAAATCCGTCTCGTTCTACCGGGATGATGAGCGCGAAGTCCGGCTTATCTACGTAGGAGTATATTCCCTGTGATCCGTCGTGACGTTGGATCACGTCCTCGCGGAGTTGCATCCACGGGTTTTGGTACACGATCCGGGAGGAGATGCGCTGGATCGTCGCCTCGCTTGGGTCCGTTTCAGGCAATTTCTCCTGCTCTCTTCGCTGTTGGGTCCGGTTTGATTTCTCGCAATAAGAGGATTTTTCGCGCGGTGGTGCGCCCGCGTGCCTAGTCGGCGGGCTCGTCGGCAACCCTACAGTTCCCGAACTCCACAGCAGAGCGGTTCAGTGGCGGCCGGACAGCTCTACTGTGGAGCTCGGGAGCTTCAGAGCCTTCGAGGTTCGGGTGAGCGGGTCCACCTACACCCTGTAGGCTCGACGGCGTTGTGACACTTGCTGTCGTGCTGTCGCTCGTGGCCGCGGTGTGCTTCGGAACCGCCTCGGTGCTACAGCATCATGGGGCCAATCTGGTACGCCGACGGTTTCCGCTGAACCCTGGGCTGCTGCTTGATGTCGCGCGCCAACGGTTGTGGCTACTGGGGATCGTGGCTGAAGTGGCCGGGGTAGGCCTACACATGGTGGCGGTCAACCTCGGAGCGCTGTCGGTCGTGCAGCCCCTGCTGACGGTGGGCTTGGTCGTCGCGTTGCCGCTGCAGGCCGTGCTCGGTCACCGGGTGAGCCGCCGGGCGCTGCTGGCCGCAGCGTTGACCGTCGCCGGTCTGGGGGTCTTTTTGGTGGTCCAACCGACCGTGGAGTCCCGGGATCCGCAGAGCATCAGGGACTGGCTACCGGGATTGCTCCTGGTCGTGATCGTGGCCGTGGTCGCGCTGGGCGCTGCGGGTGCCCGGCGGGACCGAACCCGGTCGCTGGGCCTGGGCGCCGCGGCTGGGACGGTTTTCGCGCTGTCTGCCGCGTTGGTCAAGACCTGGGGCGAGATTTTAGGCGACGGTGGGATTCCTGCGCTGGCGACGAGCTGGGAGCTGTGGACAGCGCTGGCCTGCGGCCTGATGGGTGCGCTGCTGAGCCAGGCCGCCTTCCAATCCGGTCCGCTCGGTGGCCCACTGGCGGCGATGATGGTGATCGACCCCGTTATCGGCGTCAGTCTCGGCGCCATCGTCTTCGGCGAGTCCTTCGCCACCGGGCTGTTGGCTGGAGTCCAGGCGGCCGGGCTGGCCCTGACTCTGGCTGGGGTATGGCTGCTCGCCACCGGAGAACAACGGTTAGCCGACGCCGATCGCGAATTACCGCACGGTGGCGAATTGCCCGGCAGTCGCGTATCACCCAAATCACCGGTACAACGGAAGCTCGAACGGGCCTCCCGGCCGAAGCCGCCTGGGTAGGGAATACTGCCGCCAGCGCGGCTGCGCGTCGGCACATTGCTGGGTAGGGATAGTGGTGAGGCTGAGGTCTCGTAGGGTGGGGGCGATGGTGGTTCAGACACCTGGAGCGGGCCCGGTGGCAACGGCGCCGCCGGGGCAGCTCCGGTTGGGGTGGTGGACACGCGCTGCCGTGCACGCCGGGCTGGCGACGGCGGGGCTGTCGCGACGGCTGGGCTTGGGCGCCGGGTCGATCATCGGTGGTCGGGTGACGCTGGCCCTGGACCCGCACGCGCTACGGCATTTGGCGGCTGGACGACGAGTCGTCCTGGTGTCCGGGACCAACGGTAAGACCACGACGAGTCATCTGGTTGCGGCGGCGGTACGGACCGCTGGACGGGTGGCGCACAACGCCGGTGGCTCGAATATGGCTGACGGTGCGGTGGCGGCGCTGGCCGAGGAGCGCGACACCGAGTATGCGGTGATCGAAGTCGATGAGTTGCATCTGGCCGCGGTCGCCGAGGCGGTGGACCCGGCGGTGGTCGTGCTGCTCAACCTGACCCGGGACCAGCTGGACCGGGCGACCGAGGTGGGCGCCATCGCGGCCGCCGTCGGGCAGGCGCTGGCCCGGCATCCCAGCACGGTGGTGGTGGCCAACGCCGATGATCCGATGGTGGTGTCGGCGGCGGCGCTGGCTAGCCGTCCTGTCTGGGTTGCCGCGGGGGCCAGCTGGTTGGGCGATGCGTCCAGCTGCCCGCGCTGTGGTCAGACTCTCACGTTCACCGAGCCTGGCTGGCAGTGTGTCTGCGGGCTCGCCCGGCCTACTCCAGACTGGTGGATCGAAGACAGCAAGGTCTGCACCGCGGACGCGGTGCTACCGCTGGATATCCGACTGCCTGGTCAGGTCAATCGTAGCAACGCGGCGATGGCGCTCGCTGCCGCCTGCGCTGTCGGTATCTCGGCTGATCAGGCTGCATCAGCGCTGCGCGAGGTCGACGTGGTAGCTGGCCGGTATGCCGTGGTGCATCGCGGCGGGCAGGACCTGCGCATGTTGCTGGCCAAGAACCCGGCTGGCTGGGCCGGTATGTTGTCCATGTTGAGCGAGCCTCGGCCGCTGCTGGTGATCATCAATGCCCGGGAGGCCGACGGGCGGGACACCTCGTGGTTGTGGGACGTCGCGTTCGAACAGTTCGGCTCTCGCCAGGTGGTGGCCAGCGGAGAACGTGCGGCGGACCTTGGCGTGCGGCTCAGTTACGCCGGGCTGGATCACCGAACGGTGGCCGACCCGTTGGCCGCCCTCGAGACGCTGCCGCCGGGGCAGATCGACGTGGTGGCCAACTACACCGCGTTTCACCAGTTCCGCCGCCGGCTGGGTCGGGAACGGGAAGTAGCCGAGTGAGCGGGGAGTCCACGGTCGAGATCGGCCTGCTGCTGCCCGACGTCCTGGGCACCTACTCCGACGCTGGCAACGCCACGATATTGGCGCAGCGGCTGCGCTGGCGTGGCATTGCGGCCGAGATACGAACTATCACGGCTCGCGACATCCCCCCGACCGGTTGCGCGGTGTATCTGCTGGGTGGCGGCGAGGACACGGCTCAGCTATTCGCCGCAGACTGGCTACGTCGCCATGATCAGCTACGCCGGACGCTGGAAACCCGCGCGGTGACGCTGGCTGTGTGCGCCGGGTTGCAGATCCTGGGCCGGTCGATGAGTGACTCCAAGGGTCAGCACTATCCGGGGTTGGACTTGCTGGATATCACCACCGCGCCTGGCCGCCAACGCGCCGTCGGCGAGGTGGTCACCACCTGCGCGGTTCCCGGTGTCGGTTCGTTGACCGGTTTCGAGAACCACCGCGGCGTCACCACCCTGGGCCCGGGCACCGCCCCACTGGGACGGGTGCTCACCGGCACCGGCAACGGCACCGGCACGAAGTACCGCGGCGAAGGTGTCCTCACCGAGCGGATCATCGGCACCTATCTGCACGGCCCCGTGCTGGCCCGCAACCCCGCCTTAGCCGACCACATCCTGCACCAAGCAACCGGCCAGACTCTCTCCCCCCTAGACCTCCCCGACCAAGCCGCCCTGCGTAAGACCTACCTCTAGCTCTCGTCGCCGCTGGCCGTGAACTCGACAAAACCGACGTTCGGGCGCACCAAAAACGTCGCTCTTGTCGAGTTCACGGCACGAGAGCCACGCCCGCGGTCAGTGCGTGACGAGCCAGATCAGGCTGGCGGTGCCGAACAGGACGCAGTAGATCGCGAACGGGGTGAGGGTGCGGGTCTCGAAATAGCGGGTCAGGAAGCGGACCGCGAGGTAAGCGCTGACGAACGAGGCGATGCTGCCGGCGATGATCGGCCCGTGGATGCCGGCGCCGAGCGGGCCGACCAGGTCGGGGATCTTCAGGGCGCCGGCAGCCAGGATGACCGGCGTGGCCAGCAGGAAGGAGAAGCGGGCGGCGTCCTCATGGGACAGCCCGCGCAGCAGTCCAGCGGCCATTGTCACGCCCGACCGGCTCAGCCCCGGCAACAACGCCAGGACCTGGGCGGAACCGATCAGCGCACCGCGCCCGAGGGACATCTGGGCCAGCCGGGCATCCGCCGCGGCGTCGGCGTCTCGCGCTGAACCGGGCCCACCCGCGGCGGTCGTCGCCGGCACCGGGGCCGCCGTGTCAGCCCGTCGACGGAGCCGTTCTCCGACGTAGAGGACCACCCCGTTGGCGATCAGGAACGCCGCGGCCGGGATCGGTCGGCCCAGCGTGGTGCGGAACAGATGCTCCAGCAGCAGGCCACAGATGCCGACCGGGATGGTCCCGACGATGAGCAGCCAGGCGAGTCGCTCACCGGACGTGCGGAGTCGCCGGTAGCGCAGCGAGCTGACGAAGCCGGCGACGATGCGTAGCCAGTCGCGCCAGAAGAAGACCAGCAGCGCCGCTGCGGTGGCTACATGAAGCCCGACGATGAACGCCAAGTACGGCGATTCCGGCGCGGAGACGTTCAGGTCGTGTGCCCAGCGACCGCCTACCAGCGCCGGAACCAGGATGGAGTGCCCCAGGCTGGAAACCGGGAACAGCTCGGTGACGCCTTGGAAGGCGCCCACCACGATCGCCTCGAGATAGGTCAGCTCACTCACAGGTCTCCTTCGCGCGTGGCGGGGCGTGGCGCCGCACGGCGGCCCGGCAGGCCGCCTTCTAGCCTGCCGGTATGACACGTACGCGGCTGTACCGTAGCGGTGTTCTCGAGCTCGAAAACTTTCCGGTGCAGGACATCTCCGACTACATCACTCAGCCGGGCGTTTCGGTCTGGCTGGACATGTGCGCGCCCGACGCGGCTGACCTGGCCGCGATCAGCGAGGAGCTCGACCTACACCGGCTCGCCGTCGAGGATGCCGTCCAGGAACGCCAACGTCCGAAGCTGGACCGGTACGACAGCCACCTGTTCGTCACCGCCTACGCCGTCGCGCTGGACATAGCCACCGGGGAACTGGCGACCTTTGAGGTGGCGGCGTTCGTCACTCACAATGCGTTGGTCACCGTGCGTAAATCAGACCAGTTCGACATCGACGGTGTGGTAGCTCGCTGGGACACCTCACCAGACCTGGCCAAACACGGGGTCTCGTTCCTGCTGCATGGTCTCCTCGACTATGTAGTCGACGGCCACTTCACCGCCGTGCAGACCCTCGACGACGAGATCGAAACGCTAGAAGATCAGCTGTTCGACGACAAGCGCCCCGATTCGTCCGTGCAACGACGATCATTCGAGCTGCGCAAAAGTCTCGTGCAGCTACGCCGAGTCGTGCTGCCGATGCGCGAGGTCGTGAACTCCCTGATGCGCCGCGATCTGCACACCGTCGACGAGGCAATGACGCCCTATTACCAGGACGTGTACGACCACATACTCCGGGCTACCGAGTGGACCGAGAGCCTGCGCGACTTGGTCACGGCCATCCTGGAGACCAACCTGACGATCCAGGGCAACCGGCTCAACGTGATCACCAAGCAGGTCACCAGCTGGGCCGCCATCATCGCGGTACCGACCGCCATCACCGGGTTCTACGGCCAGAACGTGCCCTACCCCGGGTTTGGTCAAGCATCAGGGTTCTATGTCTCAACCATCATCATCGTCGTGCTCTCTGTCGGGCTATACCTGCTGTTCCGCCGCCGTGACTGGATCTAGCCCGCGGACCGGATCTGGTACCTCTACCGGATTAAGTGAGCATCTCTAATAGGTGAGAAATTGGCGGCGGAGGTACTGTCAGTCGGTGGCAACCGCCAAGCGTCCCCCCGTCGGGGCATCCCGGCTAGTGCCGCCCGCCGAGCTATACCTGCCTGCGCCGGCACAGGACCACGTCGAGCGCGTGTCGGTTGACGAACTGCTGGACCGCGCTGCCAGCCGACGGATTTGTGTGGTGATCGGTGCGGCCGGTTGGGGCAAGACCACCGCGGTGGCGACTTGGTCACGCGGCCGTCCGACCGCGTGGTTGCGGTATGAGGACCACGACGGGGATCCCGAACGCCTACTGGCCGCCCTGCTCCGGGCATTGCAGGCGCACGTGCCGGTGCCTGCGCCCGGCCTCGGTGCGGTGCCAGACGACACACCCCAGGTGGGATCATCAGCAGCGGCCATGTGCTTGTGGTTGCACAGTGCCCTGAGTAAAGACCTCGTTCTAGTTCTGGACGACCTGCACGGGTTGCAGCCGGATAGCGACGCGGCTTGTATCGTGCAAAGTCTGTGCCGGCGAGCGCCGGACTGGCTGCATCTGGTCCTGATATCCCGACGTGAACTGCCTTTCTCCGTGCAGCGGCTACGGGGTCACGGTCTTGTCGCGGAGATCCACGCGCCAGACCTTGCCTTTGACGTCGCCGATGTTGAGGCACTCCTGGGCAAGACCGTGGGCAAAGGTCCGCCTGGCCTATCCAGACGGGTGTGGGAGCACACCGATGGCTGGCCTACCGCCGTGCACTGCGCTGTGGAGGTCTTGCGCGGGGTCCAGGCCGATCAGCGCCTCGACGCGGTGGGGCGGCTATCCCAGCCGGGTGAGCGCTTTCATGGCTATCTGACCGAGGAGGTTCTCGGCGTCGCACCCGAGTGGGTTCAGCAGCTGCTGCGCAGGTTAGCGATCTACGGCGAGGTCAGATCCCCGTTAGAGGTCGCACGCGGGCTCAATCATCCAACGACGGTGCTTGCTGAACTGAGCCGCCAGGGACTCGTGCGCCGCAGCGGAGGGGGCAGCACCAGTTGGTTGCTCGTCCGCCCATTGCGGGAATACTTCCAGCATGAGGCGGCGCCATCAGCCACTGAGCGGACAGCACTGCTCGTGGCTGCGGCCACCGACTGTATCGGGCGGGGGGCACCAGCCGACGCCTTACGATATCTGCTAGCGGCGGGCGATTATGCCGCATGCGCCGCGCTCCTGGCCGATCATGGCGTGGTGCTGGTGCAAAGCGGCCAACTCGATGCCGTGTTGCAGGCCGCCGAGTTGCCGGCGGAGTACCTCGACGACCCGCGCATCCAACGAGTTCTCGGACAGGCGCACCAGGTGCGGGGACAATGGGTGGACGCGCTGCAGCACTTTCAGCGCGCCGGCCATGACCGGGACGAGCTAGAGCCGGCGCTCTCGTGGCGGGTCGGCCTCATCGCCTTCGCCCAGGGCGAGTTCGACGAAGTCCAAGCGAGGATCCAGCGGGCCCGGCTGGACCGGGAGGACACCGTCGACGAGACCCGTGTGTTCGCCCTATCGGCGAGCGCCTACCGGATGACCGGTGATCTCGTAGGCCTCCGAAAGACGGCTGCGCTAGCACGTGCTGCGGCGCGGCGGTGCGGCGAACCCCACGCGTGGTCCAGTGTCCATCACCTCTTCGCGCTGCGGGCTGCTGCCGAGGGCGACTGGCGACAAGCCGATGCCCACTGGACCGACGCCCTCCGCAGTGCGGAGGTGAGCAACGACCTGCTCCAGCTCATGTGGATTCGGGCATCCCGAGCGTTCCACCACTACGAAATGGGTGCACCGCGCCAAGCATTGGCTGAGGCTGCGCTCGTGTTGAGCCTCGGCGAGCAATGCGACGATCCTTTCGTCGTCGCGCACGCGCTGACCACCCGCGGCCGGGCCCGCGGGCGCCTCGGGATGTTGGACGAGGCGGCGGCCGACTTCGCCACTGCTATCGACCTTTTTCAGCGCATCGGCTCGCGGTTTCTCGCGTGGCCGCTGTGTGGTCTGGGTGATCTGCATCGGACCCGGGGTCAGCTGGTGCGATCCCGGGCTGCATACGAGGAGGCGTTAGCCCTCGCCGAGCCCTACCACGACGTGTTCGGCCTCAGCTCGGCGCTGATCGGTCTCGCGCGCATCGGCGCGACTGATGACGCGACTGATGACCTGACCCTTGCCAGGGAACGCGCGGTCGAGGCTGTGGAGTTGGGCGAGGGACTCCGTAAGGTTCCGGCGCTCCTGGCGCGCGGCTGGGTCGAGTTGACGGGTGGTGACCGGCAGCGCGCCTCGGCGGATGCCAATCGCGCGGCCGCGGCCGCGCGGCAACGGCGAGACAACCCAGGACTGGCCGAGGCGATCACCCTGAGCTTGCTGGCTGCCGACGACCCCGCTGCGGGCGCCCCCTTGCTACGGGAGGCGATCGGCATCTGGCAAGAAACGGGCTGCCTCCTGGAGGAAGCCGCGACCAGACTCGTGGCCGCGCATATCGGTGCGCCGATGCCCAGCAGCGACGCCGAGCGAGCACACCAGACGCTTCGGGACTGCGGCGTTGACGTCGCGTCGCGGCGGGCCGCAGGACCGCTAGCGGTCCTGGTGCGTTCCGCGCCCGCAGTATCCATCCAGACGCTTGGCAGTTTCCGGGTGACCCGCGACGGGGTGGCAGTTCCGACTACCGAATGGAAATCGAAGAAAGCCCGGGACCTGCTCAAGATCCTGGTTGCACGGCGCCGGCCGACGCCCCGTGAGCAACTGATGGAACTGCTGTGGCCGGAGGTGGATCCGGCCGTGGCCAGCAACCGGCTCTCCGTGCTGCTCTCCGCGCTGCGCGATGTGTTGCAGCCGCGGCCGTCAGGTGAGGATCCATTGATCAGTACCGGCGGGGCGGTGTCGTTGAACCGTGCGCAGGTCAGCATCGACGTCGATGAATTCCTCACGCAAGCCACCGCTGCCCTCAGCGCGGAGCGGTCCAAAGAGCCGGATGTCACCGCGCGACTCGTCACCGCCGTTACTGCTTATACCGGAGACTTCCTCGAAGATGATCCTTACCATGAGTGGGCTGGCGGGCTAGCCGAAGAGGTCCGAGCTACCCACATGGCCCTGCTCCGGGCATTGGCTGCGCGGCTGCGCGACGCGGGCGATACCGACGCGGTCGTGCGGTACACGCTGCGCCTGCTCGAGCAGGACTGCTATGACGAGGAGGCGCACCTCAACCTCGTCGGAGTCCTACTCAACGCAGGACGGCTCGGCGAGGCGCGGCGCCACTATGAGAGCTACGTCCGCCGGATGACGGAGATGGGTGTATCACCGCGCCCATTATCGGCGATGACGTCGCGACGACAACCAGGCTAACGCCTAGGACGGGTGGATCACTGTGACGGTGCCGTCGCCTCTAGCGGTGACGTAAGCGGTGCTGTCGGGAGCGATGGCCACCTCGTCCGGGTCGAAACCGACGAACGACGAGCCGAGCACCGTTTCCTTGGCCGTGTCGATCACGGTCAGGGTGCCCTCGGCGACGTTGACCACGAAGGCGTGGTGGCTATCGGAGTCGACCGCCAGACCACGCGGGTTGATGCCCACTGGAATGGTGCTATTGACCTTCAGTAGGGTGTTGTCCTTCAGGAGGCTGTTGTACAGGTCCAAACCAACCTTGTTGGGAAGGTTGATCACGCTCACGTTGTTGTCTCCGAAGTTCGTCACGTAAGCGTGCTTACCGTCACGGTCGATCGCGATCTTCTGCGGCGCCCGACCGACCAGAATGGTGCGGACCAGCTTCTGGGTGTGGACGTCGATCACGCTGACCGAGTTGCTTCCGCTGTTGGTCACGTAGGCAAGCTGGCCTTTGGGGTCGATCGCTACCCCGTCCGGGTGGACTCCGACCGGCACGGTACCGACCAGCTTGAAGTTCGCAAGATTGATCACGCTGAGGGTGTTGCCGTAGTAATCGGTGACGAAGGCGTAATGGTCTTTGGGGAAGACCGCCACCGCGGTGGGGTTCACGCCGACAGCGATAGTTTTGATCACTTTTCCAGTAGCGGTGTCGACCACGCTCACCGAGTTCTCGGAGAAGTTCGTCACCAAGGCGTGCCGACTGTCTGGGTCGACCGCAACTCCGCGGGGATTGGCGCCGACGCGGATGCTCCCGACCACTTGCCGGCTCGCGGTGTCGATCACTCGCAGGGAGTTGTCGGCGTAGCTGGCCACGTAGGCGTGCTTGCCATCGGGGTCGACCGCGACCCCCTGCGGGTCGCCACCGACGAGCACCGTCGGGTTCGGGTTATCTGCCGCAACGGCTGTGCTGACCCCGCCGACCACCGTTGCGGCCGTGACGATCGCCAGCACCGGCACGAGCGCCGCTACCCACCGTCGAGACCCGAGCGGGACCGGGCTGGCAGGTCTGCTCAAACGGTGCTTCGCTGTGGATCGGATCGTCATGCACGTCTCCCCTTGCTCGCCGATGTACGGCCACGCCACAGGGAGTAACGACAGTGTGGCTCTCACGTTTCGCCCCGTGCCGCAGTCCGTCACTTCGGGGCGTCAAGCCAACGGCAACAGGGCCCTGAAGGTGGTGCCGTGTCGGGCGGCGGTATGCAGCTCGATGCGGCCGTTGTGGGCCTCCAGGATGGCCGCGGTGATCGCTAGGCCGAGACCCGAGCCACCACGGTGCTGGGTGCGGCGGGGATCGAAGCTGTGGAACCGGTCGAACACATGCGAAGCCTGGTCAGGTGGGATACCGGGACCCTCGTCGTGAACCTCCAGCACACCGAGCGGCGCGGGCGGCAGCTTCTGCATCCCCGCCTGCGCCACTGGCGGATCGTCGCGCGCGGACGGCACATGCTGTCGCACCGTCAGCTGCACCGCAGTGCCCGCCGGGGTGTGGACCAGGGCGTTGGTTACCAGGTTGGTCACCACCTGACGGAGTTTGTGCTCATCGCCCAGCACGTGCACCGAGTCGGTGCCGGGGATCAGCGTCACCCGGCGGTCTGGTTCCCGGGCTTTCGCATCGTGCACCGCGTCGGCGGCCAGCACTAGCAGGTCGACGTCGGTGATGTCCAGGGCCCGCTGTTGATCCAGCCGGGCCAGCAGCAGCAGATCTTCTACCAGGACGCCCATCCGGGTCGCCTCGGCCTCGATCCGGCCGGTGAGCAGCTCGACCTCAGCGGGCGTGCGGGCACCACCGCGGCGATACAGCTCCGCGAACCCTCGGATCGACGTCAATGGAGTGCGCAGCTCGTGGGATGCGTCGGCCACGAACTGGCGTAGCCGGTCCTCGGAGCGCTCGCGCTCGTGCAGTGCGTCGGCGAGCCTGCCCAGCATGACGTTGAGCGCCGCGCCCAGCCGGCCGGTCTCGGTGCGCGGATCGCTGTCGGGCACCCGACGATCCAGTTCACCCCCGGCGATCGCCTCGGCGGTGCGCTCGATCCTGGTCAACGGTCGTAGCCC
>DASUII010000311.1:0-5129 GCA_036279835.1 Pseudonocardiaceae bacterium | reverse complement strand
GCCTCCCGTCCGACCGGCTGCACCTGGTCTTGCAACAGCCACCGGGCCAGCCCGCGCGACGGAACTCTCGGCCGCACCGGGCTGTCGACACTCGCGGGTATCACGAGCTCAGACGCAGCACTCATCTGCCTAGAATGCCCGCTCGCCCGCATCCCCGCGCACGCCGCGCGATCCGCGTTTGCGGCTCGACCCCGGTCATCGATCGGAGGTTCGGCGCGCACGCCAAGTGTCATGATCGTGGCTTGGGAAGAATGAGCCGCGGTGAGCGCGGTTAATCCTTCCCAAATCGCGATCACTGGGGCGTAGTCGCCGAGCGCAGGAACGCGCTGACCTCAACTATCGTTAAGGCCAGCGGAGGAGCAGCCATGGAGGAGCTCACTGTCGGGCAACTCGCCGCGCGCAGCGGTGTGGCGGTCTCGGCGCTGCACTTCTATGAGCGCCAAGGCCTGATCAGCAGCCGGCGCACCTCGGGTAACCAGCGCCGCTACAAGCGAGACGTGCTGAGGCGGGTGGCGTTGATTCGCATTGCCCAGCGAGTCGGGATTCCGTTGGCCGACGTGGCTGCCGTGCTCGCGCTGCTGCCGGATGGCCGCACCCCCACCCGGCAGGACTGGCAACGGATATCCCAACGCTGGAAGGCTGAGCTTGATCAGCGGATATGGCATCTCCAGCAGTTGCGCGACGACTTCACCGATTGCGTGGGATGTGGCTGCCTGTCCATCGATCGCTGCCGGTTGGCCAACCCCTATGACCAGCTCGGCGAGCACGGTCCTGGCCCCCGGCGGCTACTCGAGGCGGCTCCTCGGCCAGGCCAGCGGTAGCGCAGCGGACTTCAGCACCGCTGTCCCCACGATGACGTAGGTGGCGAGCAGCGCAATGGCGCAGAGGCCGAGGGCTGTCAGCGTCAATGGGTTGAGCGCCTTGAGCGGCAGCTGCCGCAACGCCTGGACCAGCAGCACGGCCATCCCGGCTGCGACGCTGGTCACAGCCAGCGCGATCACCTTCAGCTGGCGGGCACGGGTCATCGCGGTGCGGGCTAGGAGCACGGCCGGAACAGCGAGCAAGAGCAGTCCGTGAATTGCGATGATGTGCGGCGCAACGAGGTCGCCGCCCCGGGTAGCAGGTCGCAGCAGACCGTACTGCGGGCCCACCGTCGCGGCGTCCGGTCCCAGGTAACCGGCTGTTTGCCGGGCGAAACCAGCGCCGACGCCGCCCTGGTACACCCCGCTGTTGTTGGAGATCATCACGAACCCGATCACGCACCCCAGCAGCAAGGTGATGACGCCGGCGCAGACTCCGAGCCGGAGGCTGGTGCTGGTGTGGCTGGATCGAAAGGCCGCGACGAGCAGCACGATGACGCCGATCAGAAAGATCCCGGCGGTGCCCCCGGCGCCGCCGCGCATCAATGCCGCGTCCAGGGCAGTGGTGAAGTTGTAGTGGCTGGGTACCCCGCGCCAGGCCTGGAATCCGATGATCGCGGTCTCACCGACACTGAACAGGATCACGGTCGTTCCGATGACGTGCCGCTGCCACGCCCGGGTGCGAAGTGCGGGCAGGATGAGGGCGACTGACCACGCTGTCAGCCAACCCGTCTCGGCGAACGTCGCTGGTTTGCGTAGCGACACCGGCCCCGAGACGGGACCACCGGTGATCACCAGAGCTGCAATGTGCACCACCATGGTGACGAGCAGCACGGTGCCGATCACCCGCAAGACCCTTGGCCATCCGGTCGGCACGGCCACGGTGGTGGCTGGCCGGATCCTCCCTGCGGCGACTGCCATCACGGCCTCCTTCCCGCCAGAGCACTGTCCCGGGCATCCGTAGTAAAGCTAGCAATCGAACGATTAGAAATCAATGGATTAGATATCTATTGGTTGTGCTATTGTTGATCTATGCCGCCGCCCGCCCGCCCGCCGATCGGTCTGAAGCTCGCGCGCACCGCGAAGGCCGTCAGCGCAGCTTTCGACGACGCGCTGTCCGCGGCCGGCGGATCGCTGCCCATCTGGCTGATCCTCATCTCGCTGAAGACCCAGCGGCTGGGCAACCAGCGCGAACTGGCCGAAGCGGTGGGGATCCAGGGCGCGACGTTGACCCACCACCTCAACGCCATGGAGTCGGCCGGGCTGCTCACTCGCCGACGCCATCCGGATAACCGTCGCATCCACATCGTGGAACCCACCGAGGCGGGTGATGCGATGTTCCATCGCCTGCGCACCGCCGCCATCGCCTTTGACCAGAGGCTGCGGGCCGGCGTCACCGCCGGCGAGATAGCCGTCCTAGAGCAACTCCTCGACCTCCTGCACCACAACGTCGCCGCCGCACCGTCGGGCTAGCCCGACGACCCTGACGCTGAGTGTCGTTTGGGTACAGCGACAGCGCTGTGACGGCGCAGGGGTGACCGGGTGCCGGGTGAGCGCGTGCACGCTACCGTCGGTTCATGGCGCGATCGGTGCGGAGCCGCCGGACCGCGACCATGGCTGCACTGGCGGCGGAGCTCGGTGTGTCCCGCACGACAGTGTCCAACGCCTATAACCGGCCCGATCAGCTATCCCCCGAGCTGCGCGAACGGGTTCTGGACGCGGCACGACGGTTGGGCTACCCGGGCCCGGATCCGGTGGCCCGGTCGCTACGCACCCGCCAGGCCGGGGCGGTGGGCCTGCTGCTCACCGAGGCGTTGTCCTACGCCTTTCAGGATCCCGCTGCGATCAGGTTCCTCGAGGGACTGGCGATGGCCTGCGGGGATGCCGGTCGGGGGTTGCTGCTGGTACCGGCGAGCCCGGACGCTGACGATGGGAAGCCGGCGGCGACCGTGCACCGGGCTGCGGTGGACGGCTTCGTCGTGTACTCAGTACCTGATGATGACCCCAGCCTGGCCGCGGTGCTGCAGCGGCCGCTGCCCATCGTGGTGTGCGACCAGCCCCACATCGAGGGCGTCGATCACGTCGGGATCGACGATCGGGCGGCGATGCGCAGCCTCGGTGTCTACCTGATCGGGCTGGGCCACCGCCGGATCGGCGTGGTGTGCATGCGCCTGGGGAGCGACCGCCTTAATGGGTTCGCCGACGTTGCGCGGCAGCAAAGCGCGCGCTTCCACGTGCAGCGGGAGCGTCTGGCCGGGCTATCCGACGCATTTGGGGCGGCGCTGCTGGACTGGAATGTCGTCCCCGTAGCGGAGCGGTTGGACCACACCATCCGCTCGGGTGCCTCGGCGACCAGCGAGCTGTTGGACAACGACTCGACGTTGACCGCGATCGTATGCACCTCCGACATTCTCGCGCTCGGGGCGTTGCGCGAGATCCGCCGGCGGGGGCGACGGGTCCCGGAGGATCTCACCGTCACGGGCTTCGACGGGGTACTCGAGGCTGAGCGGGCCGGGTTGACCACGGTGGCGCAGCCGGTGCTGGAGAAGGGCCGGGCGGCTGGGCAGCTACTGCTGGACCGCTCCCAGCCCACCAGCCGCACCATCATGCTTCCCACCGAGTTGCTGGTGCGCACCACCAGCGGGCCTGCGGCCTCGTGAGTGCGTAACAGTGTTAGAACACTGTTACGCACTCACGAGGTTTCCTGGCCGCCCAAGGCGGCCAGGAAACCCTTCGCCCAGCGCTGCACGTCGTGGGTCATCACCTGCCGATGCAGCGCCCGCATCCGCCTGCGTTCCTCGTCGGGCTCGACGGTGATGGCCGCCTCGATGGCGTTCTTGATGCCGTCGAGATCATGCGGGTTGACCAGGAACGCGCTGGTCAGCTCAGCCGCCGCGCCGGCGAACTCGGACAGCACCAGGGTTCCAGTCAGGTCGTGGCGGCAGGCCACGTACTCCTTGGCCACCAGGTTCATCCCGTCGCGCACCGGGGTGACCAGCATGACGTCTGCTGCCACGAAGATCGCGGTCAGCTCGTCACGCGGGATCGACTGATGCAGGTAGTGCACCGCAGGGTGACCCATCCGGCCGAATTCACCGTTGATCCAGCTGACGGCCTGCTCGATGTCGTTGCGCATGCGTTGGTAGTGCTCCACCCGATCCCGGGAGGGCGTGGCCAGCTGCACCATGACGACGTCGTCGGCCGAGATTCGACCCTCGGCATACAGCTCCCCCAGGGCGCGCAGTCGCACGTCGATGCCCTTGGTGTAATCCAGCCGGTCCACCCCGAGCACGATGGTCGCCGGGCTGCCCAGCTCATCGCGGATCTCCGCGGCGCGCTGGCGGATCGGCCGGCTGCGGGCCCGCTTGTCCAGCGTGGTGGAGTCGATGGAGATCGGGAAGGCCCCGACCCGGACGGTCCGGTCCCCGACGTCGACCTGGCCGGGCTTGGTGCCCATCCCGACGGCGCTTTTGGTCGCTGACATTCCGGCCAACCGGCGCGCCAGGAACAGGAAGTTCTGCGCACCACCGCGCAGCTGGAAACCGACCAGATCAGCGCCGAGCAGGCCCCGGATCAGCTCGGTGCGCCAAGGCAGCTGCATGAACAGCTCCACCGGCGGGAACGGGATGTGCAGGAAGAACCCGATCCGCAAGTCCGGCCGCCTTTCCCGGAGCATCCGAGGCACTAGCTGCAGCTGGTAGTCCTGCACCCATACCGTCGCCCCATCGCCCGCGATCTTGGCGGTGGCGGCGGCGAATCGCTCGTTGACCTCCTGGTAGGTGTTCCACCAGTGCCGGTGGAACACCGGGGGAGCTACTACGTCGTGGTAAAGCGGCCACAGCGTCGCGTTGGAGAAGCCCTCGTAGTAGTCGGTAATCTCCGCTTGGGACAGCGTCACCGGATGCAAGGTGAGATCGTCATCAACGATCGGCTCCACGTCGACGTCGGGCACGCCGGGCCAACCGACCCACGCGGCGCGGCGCGAGCGCAGCAGCGGTTCCAGCGCGGTGACCAGCCCGCCCGGGCTGGACTTCCACCGCTGGGTACCGTCGGGCAGCCGTTCCAAGTCCACCGGCAACCGGTTGGCCACCACCACGAAGTCCGCCGCGGTGGTCGCGGTGCTCGTGGTGTCGGTCACCGGTTAGCCTCCTTGTCGCACACCGGGTGCGCTTACCATCATCTTCGCACCCGCCGGCGTAGCTCAACTGGCAGAGCAACCGCCTTGTAAGCGGTAGGTTCGGGGTTCGAGTCCCCGCGTCGGCTCCGGTT
>DASUII010000310.1:0-3102 GCA_036279835.1 Pseudonocardiaceae bacterium | reverse complement strand
AGCTGCACGTGGTCGTGGACGGTCAGGTTGACGATGGCCGGCTCGGCGACGTACAGCGCCGCCATCAGGCAGGTGTAGGCCGCGGCCGTCCAGCGGCCCGGCACGAGCAGGCCCGCCTCTTGCATGACGGTCGCGTCGGGCGGGGGTCCCGGCCGTCGGCTTCTTGATCGTCGATGAAGAGCGCCATGAGCATTTCCCTCACGTTGTCAGGCCCCCGGGATGGGGCCGAGATTCAACGCCGACGGTGCCAGCCGTGGCTGGAACAGGCCTGACGCGGCGCTGAAACGGCAGCGCCCCAGGGTCTACCGTCCGGGTATAGGCGTGGCTACGGTTCGCGCTCGCCGGTCAGCTCATCGAGCAGCTGCCCGAGGGTGTACCTGGTGATCACCTGCTCGCCGGGGTGCGCCTGACGGAACCGGGCCAGGCGCATGACCTGTTCGAGCTCGTCGGGCACCAGCCGCTACGCCGAGCCGGACGGGCCGGCCGAACAACAGATCGCTCATCGCATGGTGCATAGGTGTGGGGCTCGAAACGATCACAGATCAAGGGTGACAAACGGCCGATCAAGATCAGAAACGGGAAGTGTCCTGTTCGGGTGAACTTTGCGGTGTTCGCGTCATTCCTGCGGTCGATGTTGCGGTTGTCCAGGTGAAAACTGCGCGTCGTTGCAATGGATGGGCGGGTGTCCTGCGCCAAGGAAGTCGAGGCACTGCCAGTGATATTCGGGCTTCGGTGGATCTTTGCCACCAAGTTGAGGTACTCCGCTGCCGTGACCTGCGTCGACGGTCATGGATGGCCGCGCCGGGCGGAACTCTACAGACGGGCTTATTCTGCCGGTGAGCCTACGTGTCTGCCAATGCGAGAGCGTCTGGGTGCTTGCATTTGTACGAGGTCTTCCAACAGCTACCGCAACCTGTCTGCCCGCCACCGCCAGCCGGTGTTGTTTCATCCACTGGTTCAGTGCCAGCGACGGTTGACCATCCCTGCGCGGTACAGGAGCATGGTTTGACGAGTTACGGCAGTCCTCGCTCTGTTGCTGAACCGTTCGAGGTGGACCAGATGACCGCAAAGCCACCAAGTCACGTGTACTACTTCGAAGTCGGCGCGGGAACGTGGCGTGGCACGTCCACCTTCCGGGTCACGTCCTGGCGAGGTGCGAGACGCGCGAGCATCGGGTTGAAGAACCTCCTCCCGGTGGTCACGATGCGGGCGATACAACGAATTGTCGGGCCGTCCCGGTTGCTGTCCGTGGTCGCAGCGCATCCCGACGAAGGGGAGTTCGAGGTGGCCGACAACCGGGTGGAGTTGTCCGCTCTCGGGCTACGGCTCTACGACCTGCGAGAACGCTATGTGCTCTCTCCCGACCGGCAAGGCGTGAAGGTCTTCGCTCATGAGCACTTCGGACCCGTCCCAGTGATCCTGACCCGGCAATTCGAATACCCCGCCGAGATCCGTTCCGAGGGGCCCGGCTCCATCTACCACATGCCGTTGCTAGGCAGCCCGTGGACCGCGACCTATGCGGTCGGCGACGACCGCCGTTCCTTGGCCGGAACCCTGGTCTGCGACTGGGCGCAGGCCGACGAAAGGGCGACCCGAGACAGTAGGGGGACATGATGGCGCGGGCCGCGAAAGTGCCGCCGGCCGGGATCGTCGATGAAGTCGCCGACCGCATTGTGGGCTACCTGAAGCGCTACGACGCCGCCCACGACAGCCGTGCGGTATTCGCCTACGTCTACCTCAAGCTGACCCGCGATCTCGCCGACGCGCTCCGCCGCGGAGTCCCGAAGTTCGACGACCCCTCATGGGTGGCCGAGCTCTCCCGGTCGCTGGCCGCGGAATACTTCGCCGCCGTCGACGGCATGGACACCTGGCTGACCGCATCGGGCACGCGCGTCGACCAGGTCGTCACCGCCGACGACCTGCCAGACACCATCCCCGAGCCGTGGCGCGACGTCTACGCCGCCATCAGTGGGGGCAGGTCTTACGTCCTTGAGGACGCCTTGTTTTCCATGATGGCCCACATCTCCTACGACCTGCCCATCGCGCTGCGCCGGATGTCCGAAGTGGTCAACATCGCGGGACACGTGGCGGACTACCACCGGATGAACGACGTACTCGGCTCTGCTATCGACGGGGTTCAGGACGACTTGGCCAAGAGGTACTCCCGATGGCTCGCCGTCCTGGACCGACTCTTCGCGCGCGATGACGAACTGTTCTCCAACTACGGGATCCGCTTGTCTCGCGGCATGGCCTGGTACAACTTCACGCGCCTGTGTGATGCACACGCGTCAGCGGAGGCCGAGCGGTCGATCCGAACCAGTACCCTTGCGTTCATCCGCGAGGTTCGTGAACCTGACGACCCGGTCCTGCACCTGGCCGTCCGCGTGGGCCGGCTGGCCATCCCAGAGCGTCGGCAGTGGCCGTCGCCTGATGCCAACCCCTGACCTCCAAATGGGTCCCGATGCGGCTGGCCGTGGTTCGCGTCCACGAGAGTGGTGTATGGGGTTGCTGCTCACAGCCTGGCGGCGTCCCGGTCGTCGAGGAACTTCGGCAGCGGCTCGGGTTTCTTGGGGATGTCCCATGCGATCACTGGGTTGCGGCCGGGGTGCCGGGCCCAGGTAGTCCTCCAGATACGATCCACCAGCCGCTCGCACAAGGGGTAACGGACCTGGCCAGCCCGGTCACACTGCGGATAAGACAAGGGAAGCTGCTCATCGGAGCACCATCCCACCCCCAGGACGATTGCACCCGTATGCGTCAGATATCACCCCGTGCATTAGGCGTTCTGCACGAACGCGTACGGCGAACGCTTACGCTCCGTGGCAGCGTTGCCCGTGCCCGCGGCAGGCTAGCGACATCGTCGGGAAATATCGTCTGAAGAGGTGGTCATGGTGACTTCCTGCGGGTCTGTGACGTGTGCTGGCGGAACGCGCACGCGGCTGCTGCGACCATCTCGTCAACGTCGTCTGCGCTGGTGGCGAGGCAGACATGGCAGGCCGTGAGCGGCGAGAGCGGGAGCAGGACGCCGGCGTCGCGCATGGAGGCTCGGAACGCGCGGGTACGCTCGGAACCGGCGGCGCCCCAGGCGAGACGCCACGTTGG
>DASUII010000309.1:0-10110 GCA_036279835.1 Pseudonocardiaceae bacterium | reverse complement strand
GTGGTTATCACTGGTCACCGACGTCGACGTGCAGACCGGCCGCTCGCTTATCGACTCGATGACCAACGAGGTAGTGATGCGCGAGGACAGCATCCGGCGGTTGATCCCGTTCGAGCCGCTGGACTACGACAACGCCGTACTTCAGGCCCTCGGCGAGCGGGCTAAGGCCAAGCGGGCGTCGTGACAAGCGCGGTGCGGAAATGGCGTCGACGCTGGGAACGGCTAGCGGCGGCGCTTCCTTCCTCAGTGGTGGACCAGGTCCCCTGGAGTCGCAGCGAATCCGACACCGCGCTGCACCGTCGTCGCCGAGTCGTCGCCGGGGCTTCCCTGGCCGGCGCGGGGCTGCTGGGTATGTCCCTGTCGACAAAACCCGGCTCCCCGCAGTTCTACGGCCTGACCCTCGGTGTGGCCGCGACCTGGATCGTCGGGGGGCTGGGTGCCGGCCCGCTACATCTCGGCTGGATACAGTGCCGCCACCACACCCTGCGTCGCCCGGTGATCACCCCGGTGCTCACCGGGGTGGGGGCGTGCGCCGTGTTCTACGTATGCGCTGTCGCCGCCCGGCACGTCCCGGTGCTGAACACGGCGATCTCAGGAGTCCTGCAGTACGCCCACCAGGGATCGAGCCCACTCGTGCTGCTCACCACCCTGGCAAACGGCGCCGGTGAGGAGATCTTCTTCCGCGGCGCCCTCTACGCCGCCATCGGCGGCAGGCACCCCGTCGCCCTGTCCACCGCGGTGTATTCCCTGACCACCACCGCGACGCGAAACCCGGCGCTAGTGCTCGCCTCGGCTGCGATGGGCACGCTGTTCGGTCTGCAGCGCCGGGCCACCGGCGGCATCCAGGCGCCGATCCTGACCCACCTGACCTGGTCGTGGCTGATGGTGCGCTTCCTGCCCCCGCTGTTCGGGAGCACCCGACTGCTTCCCGCGAGATAGCTGCGGCCGGTAGGTGAGTCGCGGGACGTGCTGTTTGGGATTCCCAGTGGAACAAGTCCGCCGCCACCGGGTAGAGACACCATCTCGATGCCGGCCGCTGGGTGATCGGGTGGAGCCGGTGCTGTCGAATTCACGCGGCATCCCGCTACGACGACGCGGCGTAGCGCCGAGGGGCCATACTGTGGGTCATGACCGTCATCCCCGGTGACCAGCGGCCCCTCGCCGATGTCTTGGCTGAGCTCGAACGCAGCCACGGCCGGGTGGACATCGCACAGGATGGTCATACCGTGGCGGCTCTGGTATCCGCCGAGTACCTCGAATCTCTGGAGGAGACCATCGAGGTGGCGGCCGATCCGGAACTAGTAGCGGCGATTGCGGAGGGGGAGGCTGAGCTCGATGCTGGCCAGGGCGTCGCCGCACACGACGTCGAGGTCGAGTTTTTGAACCGGCCGTGACGCATTACACCGTCATCTACGCGCCTCGTGCTCGACGGGATTTGCGCAAGCTGCCAGAGAAGATCGCCACCGCCTGCGTCGAGTTCATCCGCACTGTCGTAGCGGAGGACCCCTACCGGGTGGGTAAGCCACTCGTCTCTTCCTGGGTCGGTAACTACTGGGTCCGGCGCGCCGAATGGCGGATCATCTACCGCATCGATGACCACCAAGTCCTCATCGAGGTCGTCACCATCGCGCATCACGCCGACGCCTACCGGTCACGATGATCACCGATTTCGATACACAACTCCGGCGCGAGGCGATGCAGTGGCTGACCGTCCGCACACACGATGGCACCGCGTCGATCTCGTCCGCAGACCTGCTCGACTTTGAGATCGGCGGCAGGCAGTTCCGTCTCATGGACGCCCAACGCGGGATTCGCAAACCCAGGGAGCTATCCGCGGCCCTGTCAATCAGGACCGTCTATACGCCGAATGGTCAGGCCCGGCCGTATGACGACTCCGTGGGCTCGGACGGGTTGCTTCGCTATAAATGGCGCGGCGACAACCCAGATCAGGCGGAGAACAGGGCCCTTCGGGCTGCGATGGAAAATCGGCTACCGTTGATCTGGTTTTTTGGCGTGGGGCCCGGTCTATACGAGCCGGTTTATCCGGTCTATCTGCTGTGGGAAGAGCCAGATCATCACCAGTTCGTCATTGACCCCGATGTGGCGAGGGGTTTGGTATCCGCCGGTAGTCCGGTCGAAGAGCGACTCCGTCGGTACATCCTGCGTGAGACCAGGCAGCGACTCCACCAGCCGGTGTCCCGTGTGACAGTGCTCAGAGCGTATGACACGCGCTGCGCCGTGTGCTCCCTCCGGCACGGAGAGCTACTCGACGCAGCTCACATCATCCCCGACTATGACGAAGCAGGAATCGCGGCAGTTCGTAACGGTATGTCGCTCTGCAAGATCCACCACGCAGCCTACGACTGCAACATCCTGGGCATCAGACCAGACCTCTTCGTCGAGATTCGATCGGACCTACTCCACGAGATCGACGGCCCGATGCTGCAACATGGGCTGCAAGAGCGGCATGGCCAACGTTTGATGTCGATTCCCCGCACTCGGTCCGAGAAGCCGGACTCGTTGCTCCTACAACGGCGGTACGAGCAGTTCCGAGCTGCAAGCTGAACGCAACGGAGGCGCGGGGAACTCCTCCACACCGACGATCAGCAGTGACTTCGAGGGCAATAGGAACCGGCCACTGCGCCTCCGACGCCTATACGCGTCATGCTTGCCGTCAACTCCGTATACTGTGCGCTTGTCCGCGAAGATCGTCAGAAGTGAGTTGTGGCCGTGCAGATTCGCACTGCTGGGGCTCACTTTCGACGATCAAGACAGTTCACCGTGACCTCGCAGGCGCCTCGAGGGCAGCGCACCGCTCAGCACGTGCCCGATCGTCCCGAGCAGCGCAAGGCTGGCACCAGCCAACCGTATGATTCCGCGCTGTGCACGCCACGCTGATCGTCAACCCGCATTCCGGTCATGGTGCGGCGACGCGGGTGGCCGGCACGGTGGCCAGCACGTTGCGCGCCGTGGTGCCGGAGCTCGTCGCCACCGTGACCCCCGATGCGGCCGCCACCAGCAGGGTCGCCGCACAAGCCGCACAGCGCGGGGACGATGTGCTCGCGGTACTCGGCGGGGACGGCACCGCGCACCTGGCGGCCCAGGCCGTCGCGGGTACCGCGACCGCGCTGGCGGTGCTGCCTAGCGGAAGCGGCAACGACCTGGCGGCGGCGCTGGGCATCCCCGCCGATCCGGTGCAGGCCGCCAGGCACATCGCCCAAGCCATGCGAAAAGGACAGCGACGGCGGATCGACCTGGGCCGCATCGAAGGCGCAGCCGGCTTCGCCACGGTGTTGTGCACCGGCTTCGACGCAGCGGTGAACAAGCGGGCTAACGCGATGCGCTGGCCCGCCGGGCCACGCCGGTACGACCTGGCGGTGCTGGCCGAACTCGCCGCCTTAACGCCGAGACCGGTGCGGGTGCGCACCGAGACCACCGAGGTGGCGCTGGAGGCGATCCTGGTCGCGGTCGGCAACGGGTCCAGCTACGGCGGTGGGTTGCGAATCTGCCCGGACGCCACGCTGGCCGACGGACTGCTCGACGTGATCGTCATCGCCGCGGTGAGCCGGCGCCGGCTGCTGCGGGTATTCCCCGCGCTGCGCACCGGTGCCCACGTGCACGAGCCGGAGGTGACCGTCTTAAGCGCCGAAACCGTACGCATCGACGGCGACCCGGGCTGGCCCGTCTACGCCGACGGTGAACCACAGGGCACCCTGCCGGTGGCTGTGCACTGCGAACCTGGAGCGCTCACCGTCGTCGCCTAGCCTGGGACGGTGGCCAACTCTCCCGCCGAGGCGTACGCAGCGGCCAGCCGGCGGGTCGCCTTCCCGCGCCTCGATGAGTTCGCTGGCGCCCTGCCCTTCCAGCTTGACGCCTTTCAGCGCGACGCATGCGAAGCGCTCGAGGCAGGTCACGGGGTACTGGTCTGCGCCCCTACCGGCGCCGGCAAGACCGTTGTCGGGGAGTTCGCGGTGCACCTGGCCCTGGCGCAAGGTGGCAAATGCTTCTACACCACACCGATCAAAGCTTTGTCTAACCAGAAGTACACCGACCTGGCGGCCCGGCATGGCGCGGACAGCGTCGGCCTGCTCACCGGGGACACTTCGATCAACGGCGGCGCATCCGTGGTCGTGATGACCACCGAGGTGCTGCGCAACATGATCTACGCCAGGTCGTCCACTCTGGACGGGCTGGCCTACGTCGTGATGGACGAAATCCACTATCTCGCAGACCGGTTCCGCGGCGCGGTGTGGGAAGAGGTGATCCTCAACCTGCCGGACAGCGTGCGGTTGGTCGGCTTGTCCGCCACGGTGAGCAACGCCGAGGAGTTCGGCGAGTGGCTGGTCGACGTACGGGGCGACACCGCGGTGGTGGTCGACGAGCACCGTCCGGTACCGCTGTGGCAGCACATGATGGTCGGCTCGCGAATGTTCGACCTGTTCGCCGAAAAAACCACCGACGGCCGCATCACTGTCGACCCGCAGCTGGTGCGGCGCGTCCAGGAGGTGGAACGGCGCAGCGGGTGGGATCGGCCGCGGCACGGCGGACCCCGATTCCGGCCACCGACCCGGGTGGACGTGGTGGCGCGGCTCGACCGCGACGGGTTGCTGCCGGCGATCACCTTCATCTTCAGCCGGGCGGGCTGCGAAGCAGCGGTGAACCAGTGCATCCGCAGCGGGCTGCGCTTGACCACCCCTGAGGAGTCTGAGCAGATCCGCCGGGTGGTGGACACCCGCACGACTGACCTGCCGGAGGGCGACCTCGGGGTGCTCGGCTTCTGGGAATGGCGCGACGCGCTGGAGCGGGGCGTCGCCGCGCACCACGCTGGGATGCTGCCCGCGTTCAAGGAGACCGTGGAGGACCTGTTCGTCCGCGGGTTGGTCAGAGCGGTGTTTGCCACCGAAACCCTCGCGTTGGGAATCAACATGCCGGCCCGCACAGTCGTGCTGGAACGGTTGGTCAAGTACAACGGGGAAGCCCACGTCGATCTCACTCCCGGGGAGTACACCCAGCTCACCGGACGGGCCGGCCGGCGCGGCATCGACGTCGAGGGCCATGCGGTGGTGCTGTGGCAACCTGGCGTGGACCCGACGCAGGTGGCTGGGCTGGCGTCGACCCGCACCTACCCGCTGCGCAGCTCGTTTCGACCTGGCTACAACATGGCCGTCAATCTGGTCGATCGGGTCGGGGTGGCCGCTGGGCGGACGCTGCTCGAGCAGTCCTTCGCGCAGTTCCAGGCCGACCGCTCGGTGGTGGGCATGGCCCGCCGGATCGACCGCAACGCCGAGGGCCTGGCTGGCTACGCCGAGGCGATGGTCTGCGATCAGGGTGATTTCGCCGAGTACGCCCGGTTGCGCCGGCAGATCTCCGAGCGGGAGCGCGCCCTGGCCCGTCTCGGTGGTGCAGCGCGGCGCGCCGAGGTGGCGGCGTCGCTGGGCCAACTCAAGCGTGGCGACGTGATCGTGGTGCCCGGCGGGCGCCGGTCGGGTCTGGCCGTGGTCATCGATCCCGGTGACGGCCCAGTCGACGATCCCCGCCCGCTGCTGCTCACCGAGGACCGCTGGGCGGGCCGGCTGTCGATGGCCGACTTCCCGACCCCGGTCGAGGTACTGGGCCGGATGCGGCTACCCAAGCGGGTTGAGCACCGGGTTCCTCGGGTGCGCCGCGACCTCGCCTCGGCGCTGCGAGAGACCGGTATTTCGGCACCGTCCCGGGCTCGACGGCGCAGCGAGGCGGCTGACGACGCCGAGCTCGCCGCTCTGCGCCGGGCGCTGCGGGTGCATCCGTGTCACGGGTGCGACGATCGGGAGGCGCATGCCCGGTGGGCCGAGCGGTACGACCAGCTGGACCGGGAGACCGACACGCTGCGCCAGCAGGTCGCCGCCACCACGCACTCACTGGCCCGCGCGTTCGACCGGATCCGCGCGCTGCTGGCCGAGCGTGGTTATCTCGACGGCGAGCAGCTCACCGAGCACGGCCGCCGGCTGGCCCGGTTGTGGTCGGAGACCGACCTGCTCACCGCGGAGTGCCTGCGCCACCGGATCTGGGATGGTCTGGAGCCCGCCGAGTTGGCCGCGGTGGTCTCGGTGCTGGTCTTCGAGGCCCGCGGGGATGCTGCCGCCCCCCGGGTTCCTCCCGGCCCGGTCAGCGATGCGCTGGTGGCTACCGTGCGGTTGTGGGCGGAACTGGAGGCCGACGAGCGGCGGCACCGGTTGGAGCGCACCCGCGAACCCGATCTGGGTTTCGCCTGGCCGGTGTACCGGTGGGCGCGCGGGGAGTCACTGTCGGCGGTGTTGGTCGCTGCTGAGACCAACGGTGCTGAGTTGTCCGCGGGGGACTTCGTCCGGTGGTGCCGCCAGGTGGTTGACGTGCTCGACCAGGTGCGCGGCGTCGAGGGGCCGGGCTCCGCGGTCGGGGCCGTGGCGGCGACTGCGGTAGGCGCGTTGCGCCGCGGCGTGGTCGCTCTGGGCACTGTGTGACCGCTCCCCAGGATTAGCGCGAAATCCGTTGGGGAATCCCCCGTGTCGTGAAGACCGAACTGAGCCTTGACGTCGACGGGGAGCCCTACCACCTGGCGGTGGACACTCGGACGACGCTGCTGGATCTGCTGCGGGAGCGGCTGGGCAACATGAGCCCGAAGAAGGGCTGCGACCACGGTCAATGCGGTGCCTGCACGGTGCTGATCAATGGCCGCCGCGCGCTGGCCTGCCTGGCGCTGGCGGTGGCGCACGACGGCGCCGAGGTCGTCACCGCCGATGGCCTGGCCCCCGACGGCGCATTGCACCCGGTGGCACAGGCATTTCTCGACCATGACGCGTTCCAATGTGGCTACTGCACCCCAGGACAGATCTGCTCGGCGGTCGGGATGTTGGACGAGTTCGCGCAGGGTTGGCCGAGCGCGGCCACTATCTACCCGGCGTCCGAGCCGGAGCTCGACCACGACGAGGTGGCCGAACGGATGAGCGGCAACCTGTGCCGCTGCGGGGCGTACGCGAATATCGTGCCGGCAGTGCAGGATGCCGCGGCGCAGGTGGCGCCGCGGTGAAGCCGTTCGCCTACCAAGCACCCGCCGACGCCGGCACTGCGGTGCGCAGCGTCGCCGCTGACCCGTCCGCGATGTTCCTCGGCGGCGGGACGAATCTCGTGGACCACCTCAAGCTCGGTGTCGCCACACCGCACCTCATCGTCGACGTCACCGCGGTGACCTCCGACGAGATCTCTGACGACGGTGCAGGTGGGTTGCGCATCGGCGCGGCGGTACCCAACAGTGAGCTGGCCGCTGACCGTCGCGTCCGGGAGCGCTACCCGGTCCTGGCGCAGGCGCTGCTTGCCGGAGCGTCCGGGCAACTGCGCAACATGGCCACCACCGGCGGCAACCCGTTGCAACGCACCCGCTGCGTCTACTTCCAGGATGTCACGACGCGGTGTAACAAACGCAACCCCGGCTCCGGGTGCTCGGCGATCGGTGGCTACACCCGGTATCACGCGATCCTCGGCGCGTCCGAGCTGTGCATCGCCACCCACCCATCGGATCTGGCAGTGGCGCTGGCCGCCTTGGACGCTGAAGTCAGAGTGCTCGGGCCCGGTGGGGAACGCGCGATCCCGTTCGTGGACCTGCACCGGCTGCCCGGCGAGCATCCCGAGCGCGACACGGTCCTGGAGCACGGCGAGCTCATCCTGTCGATCGACCTTCCGGCAGTGCCGATGGCGGCCCGTTCGGCGTACCGCAAGGTCCGTGACCGCGCGTCCTACGCATTCGCGTTGGTGTCAGTCGCCGCCGCACTCGACGTCGCCGACGGGGTCGTGCACGACGCCCGCATCGCGTTCGGCGGAGTGGCGCACAAGCCATGGCGGGCGGCCCGCGCCGAGCAGGCCCTGCGCGGAGCGACTGCGTCCGATGACAGCTACCGCTCGGCGGCGCAGGCCGAGCTGGTCGACGCCCGGGCGCAGGACGGCATCGACGGCGGCAACGCCTTCAAGATCCCGCTGCTGACCCGCACGCTGGTGTCAACGCTGCGGGATCTTGCCCGCGAGGAGGCCTGACATGACAGCGCTGCAACCCCAGGCGATCGGCCGGGACCTGGTGCGCCGTGATGGCCGGCTCAAGGTCACCGGTACCGCGCCCTTCGCCTATGAAGGCCCGTTCGGCAACCCCGCCTACTGCCACCTGATTCAGGCCACCATCGCCCGCGGCCGGGTCACCGCGATGGACACCACGTCGGCGCAGACCCTCGACGGAGTGATCACCGTGCTCACCGCGGATAGTGCGGAACGGCTCGCGTTCACCGAGGACAAGGAACTCGCCGTGCTGCAGAGCGACGAGGTCGCCTTCCGTGGGCAGATCATCGGGGCAGTGATCGCCGAGACGTCCGAGGTCGCCCGCCATGCCGCAGCGCTCGTCCGGGTCACCTACGCGCAGCAGCCGCACGACGTCGAGCTGTCCGCAGACCGGGCCGATCTTTACAAGCCCGACAAGATCAACCCGTCGTACCCCACCGACACCGCGGACGGCGACGTGGCTGCGGCGATGGCGAGCGCGCCCATCACGGTCCAGCAGACCTACACGACTGCGATGTACCACAACAACCCGATGGAGCCGCACGCCACGACCGCGTGCTGGGACGGCTCGCTCATTTTGTGGGACTCCACGCAGGGTGTGCACTCCGCCCGGGCGACTATCGCGAACGTGTTCGGGCTGGATAACGAGCGCGTGCGAGTGGTCTGCCCGTACGTCGGGGGCGGGTTCGGATCGAAGGGAACGCCGCACGCCCACGTCGTGGTGGCCGCGATGGCCGCCCGCGCTGTGCCTGGCCGGGCAGTGAAGCTCGCGCTCACTCGCCAGCAGATGTTCTTCCTCGCGGGTTACCGCACGCCGACCATCCAGAGAATGCAGCTTGCCGCCGACCGGGACGGGCATCTGGCCGCGATCGCGATCGACGTCGTCGAGCAGACCTCGCGAATCAAGGAGTTCGCCGAGCAAACCGGGATGCCGACCCGCACGATGTATGCCGCGCCGAACCGTCGCACCACCCACCGGCTCGCCGCACTCGACGTGCCGGTGCCGTCGTGGATGCGGGCACCGGGGGAGTGCCCCGGCATGTTCGGGCCTGAGGTCGCCTTGGATGAGCTCGCCGAGCAGTTGGGCCTTGACCCCATCGAGCTGCGGATCCGCAACGAGCCCTCGGTCGATCCCGACTCCGGTAGACCGTGGTCCAGCCGCAACCTGATCGTGTGCCTGCGCGAGGGCGCCGAGCGGTTCGGCTGGGCCGAACGCGACCCGGCGCCCGGGGTACGTCGCCAAGGCGACTGGCTGATCGGCACCGGTGTCGCCGCCTCGGTGTATCCGACCTACCGGATGGCCGTCTCGACGGCGACGCTGCGTTACGAGAAGGGGCGCTACGTCGTGGAGATCGGCGCGGCCGACCTCGGCACCGGCACCTGGACGACGCTGCCACAGATCGCGGCTGACGCGCTGGGCGTCGATGTCGAGGACGTCGAGGCGCGTATCGGCGACACGAATTACCCCATCGCGTCGGTGGCCGGCGGCTCGTCGGGCACGTCAACGTGGGGCTCGGCGGTCGTCGAGGCCGCCCGAGCGTTCCGGGACAAGTTCGGCACCGATCCAGCCGACGGCGACGAGGCCGATGGGTCGGTCAGCCCGCCCACCGGCAAGTACGCGATGCACGCTTTCGGGGCGCAGTTCGTCGAAGCCAAGGTGCACGCTGACACTGGGGAGATCCGGGTGCCGCGGCTGCTCGGGGTCTTCGCCGCGGGCCGGATCATCAACCCGCGCACGGCCCGGTCGCAGTTCATCGGCGGCATGACGATGGGCCTGTCGATGGCACTGCACGAGCAGAGCGTCATGGACTCGCGATTCGGCCACGTCGTCAACCACGATTTCGCCGACTACCACATCGCCGCCTGCGCAGACGTCGGTGACGTGCAGGCGTATTGGATCGACGAGCACGACCCGCACGTCAACGCGATGGGGTCGAAGGGGATCGGCGAGATCGGGATCGTGGGTACCGCGGCGGCGGTGGTCAACGCGGTGTATCACGCCACCGCAGTCCGGGTCCGCGATCTCCCGGTCACCCTGGACAAGGTGCTCGC
>DASUII010000308.1:0-10335 GCA_036279835.1 Pseudonocardiaceae bacterium | reverse complement strand
CTGGGTCGTGATCGGCGCTGCCCTGCTGGCGTACATCTCCAGTTTCCTGCCCTGGTACAGCGCGAGCATCACGGTGCTGGGAATCGACCGATCCACTGGTGTGGACGCCTGGAACGCAGGCTTCGGCGCATGGTTCGCCGTACTCCTGCTGGTCGCGGCCGGCGGAGTGGTGCTCCTGAGCGCGTTCAGCGGCGGGCTGACACTGCCCGCGTCCAGGCCGTTGATCACGCTTGGCCTGTCGGCGCTGGCAGTCCTCACGATCGTGCTGCGCTGGGTGACATTTCCGGACGCCAGCGGCGGGCTTGACACGCGCAAGGTGGACCGGCTCGGCGAGCTGGGTGACTTCGACCTGGGCAGCGCCTTCGCGGTGTCCAGTGGTGCCGGTGTCGGCCTCTACCTGGGGCTGATCGCAGCAGTTGCCGCCTCGGTCGCCTCGTTGCTCTCACTGCGCTCCGCACCCAGTTGATCATCTCTAGCCCTTCGCTCAGAGCACCCCCACCGCTGCGGGGCACTTGGAATTGGCTTGGAACCGGCTTGGGATCCGGTCACACTGCATACCTGGCGGCGACGGCATGGGCGTCGGGGTGCAATTGCGGGCATTGGGCCCGGTGGAGGCGGTGGTCGGCGGCCGGTTGGTCGACCTGGGACCACCCAAGCAACGTGCGTTGTTCAGGCTGTAACTCATCCGGGTGGACCGGCCGGTCGATGCCACGCGCTGGATCACCGTCGACGTGCATGAGCACGCGCTCGTACCGGCAGGCGTCGAACGCGCCGTCCGGGAATTTCAACGCAAGCACGTCGCCGAGGGCGAAACCACCCGTCCTGGCCCACCAACGCGGCGAGCAGGCGCGCATCGTCGCCCGTGCCGCAGCCGACTTCGCGCACCCGGACGCCGGGAGACAGGCGAAGCTCGTCGACCATCACCGCCGTGAGGGTTTGCACATCGGGCAGCGCATTCGCGGCGTCCAGGAACTCGACGAAGAGCCGTGCGTCGCTCGCTTGGTGATATTTCTCCCCTTCGCGCAAATCACGCGCCGATCCCAGCCATGCTCACGGTATCGGATACGGCTCCGCCGGTGCCGGATTCAATGAGCGTGATCGTCAAAAGTGAGCGGTAGCCGTGCAACCCTGCACAGTGACGACTCACTTTCGACGATCTTCGCTACGAGCTTGCCGCGGGAGGCTCGTAGTGTGGGCCAGCGGCTGGCTGCGGCCCCCGGCAGCCGCCAGCCGGCAGCCGGCAGCCGCCAGCCTGGTCGGCTCGATCGACGAAAACCCTCCGGGATCGCCGCCCCACCGACCGGTGATCGACGCAGGGCACGGCTACAACGGTGGCGGAATGTGCAGCGCGGCCAGGACGTTGAACTTGGTAGTTGAACCATCAATGAGTTAGGAGGTGGCGGTCATGCCAGCTATCACCGTCGCAGACGTCACCACGCTGGCTCGGATCGCCGAGCCCGGTCCGCAAGCAGTGGACCGCCCGGTCCGGTCGGTGACCACCGCGCCGTCCGGAACTGAGGGTGAAGGCTTCCCTGTTCGCCGGGCCTTCGCCGGGGTGGATCTGCGCGACCTCGACCCGTTCGTGCACATGGACCAGATGGGAGAGGTCGAGTACGCCCCGGGTGAGCCCAAGGGCACCTCGTGGCATCCGCACCGCGGGTTCGAGACCGTCACCTACATCATCGACGGCATCTTCGAGCACGCCGATTCCAATGGTGGTGGCGGCCAGATCACCAACGGCGACACCCAGTGGATGACCGCCGGCGGCGGCATTCTGCACATCGAACGGCCGCCGGAGCACCTGGTGCTCAGCGGTGGGCTGTTCCACGGCCTTCAGCTGTGGGTCAACCTGCCCGCGAAACTCAAGTGGACCGAACCCCGATACCAGGACCTGCGAGCTGGTGAATCCGGGTTGCTCACCAGCCAAGACGGCGGTGTGCTGGTCCGGGTGATCGCCGGCGATGTCGCCGGGCACCGTGGCCCGGGTTCCACCTACACCCCGATGGCGATGCTGCATGCCACCGTCAGCCCCGGTGCAACCCTGCGGCTGCCCTGGCGTCCGGACTTCAATGCGCTGGTCTACGTGCTCTCCGGTGCCGGGACCGTCGGCACCGAGCGCCGGCCGGTACGCACCGGGCAACTAGCGGTATTCGGACCGGGCGACGCCATCACCGTCGCCGGCGCGATCCACCAGGAGTCGCGGCACCCCGCGCTGGACATCGTCGTGCTGGGGGGCGCCCCGATCCGGGAACCGATCGCCTGGGCCGGCCCGTTCGTGATGAACACCCGGGCGGAAGTCATCGCAGCTTTCGACGACTTCCAAGCTGGCCGGCTGGGCACCATCCCCGCCCAGCATCTAGCACACTCCGACGTCGGTGGAGCGGCGAGCTGACCGCTCTCAGGGTTTTCTCATTCGCGGCGGGGATGCTGATGGGGCGACATGAACTTGATCCGTGCAGGAGGTGACACCCGTGGATGCGCTGCTCGCGCTCATCGGACTGGTGCTGGTGCTCTTCGAGCTACTGCTGATCGCCCGGATCGTCGTCGATCTGGTCGGTTCTCTGACCAGACCCGAGGCCCGCTATGAGGGGCTCGGGTCGGTACGCCGGGTGATCTACCGCCTCACCGAACCGGTACTCGCCCCGGTGCGCCGGGTCGTTCGACCGGTCCGGATGGGCGGAGTGTCCTTCGACATCGCCCTGACGCTGGTGTTCGTCGCCGTCATCGTCTTGCGCCAGCTGGTGCTCGTGGCCTGACCCGAGCCCACCACTCCCCACCATGATCGCGGTTTTGGGGCGCTGTTGAAGACACGACCCTGGGAAGTGGCGTAGGTCGCCCGCTTTGAGCGCGGCCCTGGTGGGTATCCCGGCTCCAAGGGCGATTCACCAAGCCGCCGGGTGGGGGACCGACGCCGACGCATCAGGGAGGCGTAATGATGACGAGGGAGAGGCAAGATCGACTAGCTGGCGAGCGCTTCAACGGCGCCACCGTACCCGCGCAGGATGGCCGCCGGGAAGCGTCCGACTACACCCAGCGGCCGGTGGTCAGCGGCGGGATGCCGGGCGCCACGGTCGGGCAGTGAGGAGGTCTCGACCATGTGGACACGCGAACGCAACACCCCCAGTCCTGACCGGGCGCCAAACCAGCTCCCCTTGCTGCAGCGGGGGCACCACCGCCGCCCGGAGGACGGCGCGTGCGTCATGGAGTACGTCTCCGTGCTCGCCGGCGGGAAGTTCACTGACCATCCCCGGTGTACCCACCCGGCGTTGGCCACCCTGGCCCGGTTGGTCAACGACTGGATCGATGACGACGAGGTTCGTAGCGAGCTCGCGCTACTCGCCCCCGACCTCATCGACACCGGCCGGGGCGACCTGCGCACAACGCAGTGTGTGGTCGCCAGTTGCCTGGGTGGTGCCGCGGCGGCCCGGCAGCTACCGCCCGCGGCCGAGCGTCAGTTGGCCAAGGCGCGCCGACGGATCGGCGACATCGAACGCGGCGGCGGCTGGGCCCGGATCCGGTTGGGCTGCTGGCGCCTGCTTAACCCGCCGAACGTCGCCGTCAGCTCGGCATTCCAGGTCGCGATCGGGCAGCTGCGCGGACTTCCTCGGACGGAGCGCAACGCACGGCTCAGCGCACTGCTACGCGACGCCGTCGCCGACTGCCGCCAGACGGTCGAGGTGCAACCGGTCGGTCAGCCCGGCGCCAAGACCAGCTGAGCATCCTGCGTGGCTGAGGGCCGTGAACTCGACGGCACCGACATTTCAGTCGAGCGAAATGTCGGTGGTGTCGAGCTCACGGCCTCGAACGCCTGGCGTGGGATCAGTTTGGGGAGCCGCTGCCGTACGGGCGGGTGAGCAGTTCCAGCACGTGGCCGTCGGGGTCGTCGAAGTACACGCCGTGGCCACCATCTCTGGTGTTTATCTCGCCGGGCTGCTGGTGAAAGGGGTCGGCCCAATACTGCAGCTCCTGCGCCCGAATCCGGTCGAAGATCGTCACGAACTCGGCTTCGCTGACCAGGAACGCATAATGTTGCGGTCGGATGTCGTCGGCGGTGTCCATGAAATCCAGACTCACCCCGTTGGTTAACGTGACCACCAGGAACGGTCCGAATGGAGCCGGCGCGGGCAGCCCCAACAGATCGGTCAAGAACATCGCGGAGGCCGACTTATCGCGAGCCGCGACGATGGTGTGGTTGAGCTCAATGGTCATGACGATGTCCTTCCCGGTCCCACCCGAGTGTTGCACGACGCGCACACCGGACACTTCCTGTCTAGCACCGCGACGGCACACTCGGCCAACGTCAGCGCGGGTGCAAGGCTGCCGTCGCCTGCTGACGGCCCTCGGCGGCAATACCCAGGAAGCCATAAGTGCCATCGTCGAGCAGTTCGCGACCGGCTCTGGCCAGCGCCGCCAACGCCACGTTGTGCAATGACCCACCGACCGAGATGCGAGCCACCCCGGTCTGCGCCAAGTCAGGGACGGCGGCCATACCCGGCATCACGAGCACGTTGACGGGACGATCGACTGACGTGATCACGCTGCGGATGTCGCTCAGGTCACGCAGGCCGGGGGCGTAGAGGACGTCTGCGCCGGCCTCTTGGTATGCCTGCAGCCGCGCGATCGTGTCCGCCAGGTCGCGATTTCCGCGGATGAAGTTCTCCGCCCGCGCCGTGAGGACTAGTCCAGCACCGGTACCGGCCGCCTGGACGGCTGCGGCCACTCGCTCGGCGGCCAGCTTGGCATCGTAGAACGGGGCGTCCGGGTCCCCGGTGAAGTCTTCGATCGAGCAGCCGGCCAGGCCCACGCGAACCGCAGCTTCGACGGTGGCGAACACAGCGCCGGGTTCGGCGCCGAAACCGTTTTCCAGATCAGCGGAAACCGGGACATCCACGGCAGCGACGATGGCGGCGGCGTGCTCCAGGGCTTCGGCCCGATCGACGCAGCCATCCAGCCACCCCAGTGTCGCCGCGTGGCCGCTGCTGGTCGTCGCCAACGCCTGGAAACCCAGCGAGGCGAGGAGCTTCGCGCTTCCCGCGTCCCACGGGTTTGGCATGAGCACGGGCCGGCCGGGCACGTGAAGTGCCCGAAACGCCTCCACCTTGGCTGCCGGCTGACTGCCCGGGCCCATCACGGAACCCGCGCGATGGTGATCTCGATCGGGTGAGGCACCACGCCTGGATTGCTGAACACCGCCGCCTCCGTCAGGTACACGATCAGCTGCTCACGGACCTCCGCTGTCATCGTGGCCGTTCGCGCCCCCACGAGAAAGTCGAGCACCGGCTCGTCGGTTCCGTGCGGTGCGGTGAGCACATCGCCGAGGTCAAGGCCTGCCAGCATCGTCTCCGACCGCACCTCAAGCCGCCGTGCCGCCAACTCCTCGGTGACGTCCTCGGCGCACCACAACCGGTGCCCGACGCACGGGCTGAGCAGCTCGGTGAGCACACACAGCGGCTCCCGCGGCGCGGTCGCACTGACCAGCAACCCACCCGGGCGCAGCATCGCCAGCGCGTGGTCGAGGGTGGCCCCGAGGTCGTTCATGTAGTACAGCGAATGCACGAAGTGCACGAGATCGGCGGATCCGGCAGGCTCGTAATCGTCGAATGCTCCAGCGACGGTGGTGACGGTGAGGCAACCGGTGTCCAACGAGCCGAGCCGGGCCTCGAATCCCGCCGCGGAAGCCGCATGCGGCTCGATCCCGACGTACTCGACCTGACGGTGGTTCGTGGCCAGCGCGGCAGCCAGCGGGGCGTCGACGCTGCCGTCGCCGACACCGACGCCAATCACCCGCAGCGGTCCGGCACCGAGCAGTGGGGGCAGTTCCCGGGGAAGCCATGTCTGCAGGCTGGCGCGTTGGTCGCTGGCCGCCTCATAGACCGCGTGGGAGTACGCGTAGTGCACTCCGGATAGATCGGGCAGCGCGGACGAACCGGCCACCGCCTGCCGCAACTGGTGCAAGGACGTGGATGGGCTCAAAGCAGGCACTGAACCGAACCTAGACGCTGCCCCGCACTTGCTACAGCGAAGTTAAGGAGCTGTGGTTTGGTAGAGGGGTGGCCCTCCCTGACACCGCACAGCGCAGCCTCGAGCACTGGAGCGAGGCGCGACGGCCCGAGATGCAGGCCTTCTACACGCTCGCCACCGAGGACTACCGCCAGCTCGCCGCCGCCCGGCGTCTGATGTCGAGCTGGCCTGGGATCGCGGCAATGACCAGTGGTGGGACTGGTACATGTCGCTGGCTGACGGACCGGCACCGAGCGGTCCGCTAGTGCCGCTGACACCGCATGACCCGGGTCCGCTGCCCACCGATGGCGCGGTGGTCGCCGAACTCGCCGAGCCCTACCCGCTGACGCCGGCGCAGGTGCGGGACTTCGCCGACGAGTCGTTCGTCAAGCTGCCCGCAGTACTCACGCGGGGCACGGTGGCTCGGCTGCGGGCCCGGCTGCGGGAGATGCTCGACGCGCAGGTCGACCCCGCGGTGGGCTTCCAAAGCCTGGAAATGATGTGGCTGACCGATCCGCTGCTGCGCTGCGCGGCGCTATCGCCTCGCATCGGCGGCATCGCCGCGGCCCTGATGGGTGCCAAGCGGGTCCGGCTCTACCACGACAACGGCTTATCCAAGGAGCCCGGCGCCGGACGGACACCCTGGCACTACGACGCGCACCACTTCCCGCTCGACTCCCCCGACGTGGTCACCGCGTGGATCCCGCTGCAGCCCACCCCCCAGGAGATGGGACCGCTGGCCTTCGCTCGCGGCGCCGACACCTGGCAACTGGTGGCCGATATCGAGTTCGACAAGCACGGCACCTCCTACGACCGGCGAGTGTCGGAGATCTTCCGAGACCGGGGCGTCGTCGTCGAGGACAGTCCGTTCGCCACTGGCGAGATCAGCTTCCACTCCGCGCACTGCTGCCACACCGCGGGCGCCAACCGCACCACTAGCGGGCGGATGGTGCTGGCGACGACGTACTTCCGCGACGGCGTGCGGGTAGTGCCGTCGCCCACCATGGTCAGCGGCGACTGGCAGAAGTTCATCCCCGGCGCGGCGCCCGGCGAAGTCGTAGCCACGGACCACAACCCGGTGATCGACTGATCACCGGGTTGTGGTCGGCACCTCCACCTGAAGCGACAGCCGTTTCTGCTGTAGTAGTCGTTGTGATTCGACTGGCCCGCCGCGACGAGCTCCCGGCGCTGCGTGAGGTGGAGCGGGCGGCCGGCGCGTCGTTCCGAGACGTCGGCATGGACGCCGTTGCCGACGACGAGCCGCCGTCGATCGAGGAACTGGCCGTCTTCCAGCAGGACGGCAGGGCCTGGGTCGCGACGGATGACACCGACCAGCCGGTGGGCTACCTACTGGTGGACGTCGTTGACGGCGCCGCGCACGTTGAGCAGCTCTCGGTGCATCCAACCCATGCGCGCCAAGGTCTGGGCCGCACGCTTCTGGAGACCGCAGCGCTGTGGGCGCACCAGCAGAGCCTAGGCGCGGTGACTCTGACCACCTTTTCCGACGTGCCGTGGAACGCGCCCTACTACCAGCGCCTCGGCTTCCGCATTCTGGCCGATGCGGAGGTGTCCGAGGGGCTGCGCCGCATCCGCGAGCAAGAGGTGGCGCGCGGCCTCGACGCCTGGCCCCGGGTCAGCATGCGTCGCCCTGTGGACAGACCCGGCGATCCGGGCATTTAGCCTGCAACCCATGAGCCGGCCCTGGGACCCAACCGCTACCGGAGTACTGCGCCTGCCCTCCGGTCGGCTTGTCCGGGGGCGCGGCCTCCGGCACCCGATGCCGTCCGGACCGAAGCCGGACTTCACCGTGTACCTCCTCGGCAGGCACCGGCCTCGCCGGAGTGGGAGATGCGATGGGTGCGCTGGCCGGATTTCCGGCTGCCGACCGACCGCGACGACGCCGCGGCGCACTGCGCGAGGCCTGGTGCCGAGCGGAGACCGAGCGGGTCGAGATTGCCTGCGGTGGCGGTAGCCCTGTTTAGATGAAGGTCAACGAACTTGCGCGACGACCAAACACATGATTGACGTCGTGGCGGCCTAGTGAGCGGCCGGGTGAAGCCAGAAGGAACCCCGTGAGGCCAGCACCTCAACGCCGAAAATCGCGCAATGCGGACACATCCGCCAGATTCTCAGAACCTTGATCATCATTTGTGTGCCACGGACGACAAAATTTGTCGCTCCCGACACACAAGTGATGATCATGGCCGTCGGCGACCCGTCTCGACGACCACGAAGTAGCTCTGCTCACCCAGGAGTCGGAGCGCACCGGCGCATCTCGATCGGAGCTGATCCGTCGGGCGGTGCGCACTCAGTACGGAGTCGACACTCCGGAGGGCCGTCTTGCGGCGCTCCGCGCCTCAGCCGGCACCTGGAGCGATCGGAACGCCACAGGCGCCGATTACGTCGAAGACCTGCGGGGCGACCTCAGCCAGCGGCTGGAGCAGGTCGGGCTTCGTTGAAGTTACTCGACACCTCGGTGGCCGTGGACCACCTGCGCGGGTACGGCCCGGCGACAGCACTGTTGGAAGAGCTTGTCCGTTCGCACGAATCGGTGGTCGCCAGCGAGCTCACCCGCTTCGAGCTGCTGGCCGGCGCCCGTCCCGACGAGCACGATCGCCTCGTGAACTTCTTCTCGGTGATCGATTGGGTTCCAGTGAGTGAGGACATCGCGCGCTGCGCTGGCGAGTTCGCGCGCTCCTACCGGCGCAGTCACTCCGAGATCGGCGTCGTCGACTACCTGCTCGCGGGAACGGTATCCGCCGTGGGCGCTGATCTGGTGACGATCAACGTTCGGCATTTTCCCATGTTCGACGATCTCCGGCCTCCGTACGGGTACGGGGCGCCCGAGCCGCGTCGTACCGGTCACTGAACAATCACTGGCGTGCGCCCTCGCTGGATCACCGTGACCGTCCTCGCCGCCGCCGTGATCGCGGGGTGCGGCTCCGCTCCCCCGGCTGCGGCGCCGCCGGCCGCGCAGCTGCCTCCGGCGGCCGAGCCGGCCCCCGCTCCGGTACCGACCGCGCCGCCGGCCGGGCGAACGGTGCCCGTTGGCGCCGCCCCTGAAGGCGTGGTGGTCGACCCGCAGACCCACATCGTGGCAGTCGGGGTGCGCGACCCGGCTGCGCTGACGCTGCTGGACGCCACCACCGGGATGGTGCTGCGCAAGGTGCCGCTGCCCGGCGCGCTGCGCCACCTGCAGCTGGCCGGGCCCGGCGGTCCGGTGCTGGTCCCGGACGAGGGGTCCAACCAGCTGCTGCGGGTGGCGCTGCCCGGCGGCGAGATCACCTCGCAGGTGGTCACCGGCGTCGTCCCGCACGATGCCACCCAGACCGCCAACGGCACGGTGTTCGTGGCCAACGAGCTCGGCCACAGCGTGGTCGCGGTGCGCGGCGATCAGGTGGTGCACACCTTCACCGACGTCACCCAGCCAGCGGGGTTAGCGGCTGTCGGCAACCTCGTCGGCCTGGTCGACGTCCGGGAGAACACGCTGACCGTGTACGACGCCGAGCGGCTGCAACCCGTGGCTGAGGTGCCAGCGGGCGCTGGGCCCACCCACGTAGTCGCCGACAAACGCGGGCATCTAGCGGTGATCGACACCCGTGGCGGGGCGGTACTGCTCTACGAGCTGAGCCCGAAACTCCGGCAGATCGGGCGGGTGGAGCTACCCGGCACGCCGTACGGGGTCGCCTATGACCCGGTCCGCGACCGGCTGTGGGTGACCCTGACCGCGCTCAACGAGGTGATCGGGCTCAATCTCAACGCCAACACGCCAGTCCTGGCTACCCCACTGCCCACGGTCCGCCAGCCGAACACCGTCGCCGTGGACAGCGCCACCGGCCGGCTGTTCGTGACCGGGACCGACCAGGGGGTGCTGGAGATCATTGAGCCGTGACGTAGCGTGCGCGGCGTGCGAATCCTGATCACTGGCGGCGCGGGTTTCATCGGCTCGCACGTCGCCGACCTGCTCTCCGCCGACGGGCATTCAGTGCTGCTGCTGGATGCATTCCTGCCGCAGGCGCACGGCAGCGGTGCGCCGCCGGAATGGATGTCGCATCACGAGCTGGTCCGCGGCGACGTCCGGGATGGCGAGCTGCTGGGGCGGCTGCTGCCCGAGGTGGACGCGGTGTGCCACCAGGCGGCGATGGT
Source organism: Pseudonocardiaceae bacterium (assembly GCA_036279835.1). GTDB lineage: Bacteria > Actinomycetota > Actinomycetes > Mycobacteriales > Pseudonocardiaceae. The sequence goes on along the minus strand of DASUII010000308.1, from coordinate 189 downwards.
CGGGCACGGCCTGGATCCCTCCGACGCCCCGGACTACACCGCCAACAACGACCTCGGCACCGCGGTGCTGCTGGCCGCGATGCACAAGGCGGGGCTGCGCCGGCTGGTGCTGGCCAGCTCGATGGTGGTCTACGGGGAAGGTCGCTACGCCTGCCCGTCTCACGGTGTGGTGCCGGCCCCACCCCGGCG
>DASUII010000307.1:0-7919 GCA_036279835.1 Pseudonocardiaceae bacterium | reverse complement strand
ACTGCTGAGGAGATCGAGCGGCTGTCGGGGGGTCTGGCCAACGCCAGGGAGCGGGCCAGCAGCGCGCAGCGGGAATTCGAGGAGCTGCAGCATCAGCTTGACGCCCTGCATGCTGGCGAGGTCGGGCTCAACGAGCGGCATGAGGCAGCGTCGGCCGCACATGCCACCGTTGCGGCGCGCAGCACAGAGCTGGCCGCAGCACACCGGGAGGCCGAGCAGCAGCGGGCGTCCTGGCGGGCCCGGGTGGAGGCGCTGTCAATCGGCCTGGCCCGCAAAGACGGCTCGCAACCGTTGCTGGCCGCGGGGCTAGCGGGCCTGGCCGGCACGGTTGCCGCGCTGCTCACCGTGCAACCCGGCGCGGAGGCCGCCGTGGCTGCCGCCTTGGGTGCTGCGGCGGACGCCCTGGTGGTGTCCGATGTGGACGTCGCGGCCAGTGCGCTGTCCCTGTTGCGGGCGCGCGACGCCGGCCGCGCCGGCCTGCTCGTCGGCGGTGCGCCGGCTTCGGTAGACCGCGCAACCTGGCCGGAACTGCCGCCCGGTGCGAGGTGGGCGGTAGACCTGGTGGTAGCCCCGGAGGCGCTGAGTTCCGCGCTACATCGGCTACTGGAACGCACCGCAATAGTCCAGGACCTCGACGCCGCGCGCACGTTGGTCACCGCACAGCCGAACGTGCGCGCTGTGACCGTCGACGGCGACCTGCTCGGCGGTGATTGGGCGCACGGCGGATCGGGCCGCAGCCTGAGCGTCATCGAGGTGCAGGCCGCCGTCGACGACGGTCAAACCCGGTTAGCTGAATCCGAAACGCGCGTGCAACGGCTGGCCGCTGAGCTCCAGGAGGCCAGTAAGGAGGAAGCCGACCGGGCCGAGGACGTCGACAACACCCAGGCAGCTCTGCACGAATCGGACGCGGAACTAGCCGCGGTTGCGGAGCAGCTCGCCCGGCTCGGCCAGGCGTCCCGTTCCGCCTCCGGCGAGGCCGACCGGCTGCACCGCCAGCGCGACGAGATGCAGGAGCGCCGGGCCGCTGCGCTGACCAGCCTGGCTGAGCTGGAGGAGCGGTTGCGGCTGGCTGCCGACGACTCGGTGGATGCCGAACCCGACACCTCCTACCGGGACGAAGCGGTGGCGGCGCTGGGTACCGCGCGCAGCGAGGAGGTCGAGGCGCGGCTGGCGCTGCGCACCGCTGAGGAGCGCGCCCGGGCGCTGGCCGGTCGGGCCGACGTGCTGCGCCGCAACGCCCAGGTGGAGCGAGTGGCCCGGCAGCGAGCTGCGGACGCGGCAGTGGCCCGGCAGCGCGGCGCCGCGGTGGCCGCGGAAGTGGTGCGGGCGGGGCGGATCGCGTTGCGCTCCATCGAGATATCGGTGCAGCGAGCCGCGGCGGAGCGCGACGCGGTGGTCGTCGAGCGGGCCCAGGACGAGCACCGCGTGGTGGAGGTCCGGGCCCGGGTTCGGGAGCTCGCCGAGCAGCTGGACAAGCTCACCGACACGGTGCATCGCGACGAGCTGTTGCGCGCTGAGCAGCGGCTGCGCATCGAGCAGCTCGAGATCAAGATCTCTGACGACTTCGGCATCGGCCTGGATGACCTCATCGCGGAGTACGGACCCGCGGTGCCGGTGCCGCCGCTTGCGGCTGAGGTGGCCGAATATGAGCTGATGACGCAGCGCGGCGAGCAGGTCAGCGCCCCGAAGCCGGCTGCCTATGACCGGGCCGTGCAGACCCGCCGCGCCCAGGGCGCCGAGCGCGATCTGGCCCTGCTCGGCAAGGTCAACCCGTTGGCACTGGAGGAGTTCGCCGCGCTTGAGGAGCGCTATAAGTTCCTGTCCACCCAGTTGGAAGACCTCAGGGCCAGTCGGCGTGACTTACTCACCGTCGTCGGCGAGGTCGACGAGAAGATCCTCGAGGTCTTCACCGTGGCCTTCCACGACGTGGCGCGGGAGTTCGAGATCGTTTTCGCCACCCTGTTTCCCGGCGGCGAGGGCAGGTTGCTGCTCACCGAGCCCGACGACATGCTCACCACCGGCATCGAGGTCGAGGCCCGCCCGCCCGGCAAGAAAGTCAAGCGGCTGTCACTGCTGTCCGGTGGCGAGAAGTCGCTCACCGCGGTGGCCATGCTGGTCGCCATCTTCCGGGCTCGCCCGTCGCCGTTCTACGTGCTCGACGAGGTGGAGGCGGCGCTGGATGACACCAATCTCAGCCGCCTTATCGCGCTGTTCGAGCTGCTCCGGGATCGCTCGCAGCTGATCGTGATCACCCATCAGAAGGCGACGATGGAGGTTGCTGACGCGTTGTACGGGGTAAGCATGCGCGGTGACGGCATCACCACCGTGATCTCGCAACGGCTGCGCGGCGCCTCTGACTCCGCCGGTGCCGCGTGACCCGTACCGCGTAACGCGTCAGGAGAAATTCGCTGTGCCGTACCCGTCGTCACTGCCACCGGCGTCGCTCTCGTCCACCATGTTGGACGAATCGCTGCTCGCGCTGCAGGCCTCCGGCACGACGATCAACGACGTGCTGGTCGCCGCGCTGCACCTCACCGCGCAATCCTGGAACACCAAGCACGGGGCGCCGGCTGATCGGATCGGAGTCCAGATGCCGATCAATATCCGCCCTGCGGATCGCTTGTGGGATGTCGTCAGCAACCTCACGTCGATGGTTTCCGTGTCGACTGAGCCAGACGATCGAGCGGACCTGGCCACGGCAACTGCCGCGGTGGCGGAGCAGACCTACGAGATGCGACGAAACAATCGTGCCTATGGATTGTACGATCTCCTCCGAGCCACCAAGAAAGCGCCGCTGGCGGTCAAGCGAGCTGTGCCGAGACTGATACACCTCACCGGTGATCGGTTCGTCGACACCGCGATGCTGTCTAACCTGGGCCGCATTCCTGAGCCGCCAACGTTCGCTGCCTCGGGATCACCGGAGCTGTGGTTCTCGCCACCGTGCGACCCGTCCTGCAGAGTCTCTATCGGCGTCGCCACCAGCGGAAAGCGGCTCGGCCTGGTCACCCGCTATCGTGACGAACATTCGACGCCGATGCGGCGGAAGAATTCACCGATCTGCTGATAGCGCAATTCGCGCCCCAGCGCAGTGCTGATCGGGTGGGGGTATATCTTCTTTTTGGATTCGGGAAGTGCGTGGTCACGGATTGCGGAGCAGCCGCTTGAACCCGGCGCCCAGCGCGGTGTCGCCGTAGGTCATTTTCACCCCACCGGTGCGCAGGAGGTTCTCCCAACCGACTCGGCCGTACAGGGCTAGGAGCCACGAGATCGAATCACCCGAAAGGCGGCAGTCGACAGGACCGTCCTCGGATAGGTCGATACTGACGCCGTCACAGAATCGGGCTATGACGCTGGGTCCACCATCTACGATGAGCTCGTAGCTGACAGCGATGCCCTCAACGGCCGCACTGTCGACGAGGCGGGGCAGAAGAGGTAGCCAGGCCTCAACGACCAGCCGGGCGGGTTCGGCCTCGATGGGCCACTCGGCGTCCAGCGTCTGGGCCATGTCGTACCCGTGGAGGAGTTGCTCGCCGAGTAGCAGACCGGTCATGCTGGCGCAAGACAACGAGCCCACGTGCCAAGGCAGCAGGTCCTCGGCGGTGCGCCCCTCGGTGGCGTCGAGGAAGGCATCAATGCCGAGTTGTAGCTCGGTATCCAGCGCAGGGCGGTCCCTTTGGGCTATCGACGCCAGCTCGTCGTGGTTTCCGGCCGTATCGGCCGGGTTGATCCGATAGCACCGCTGCGCGCCCCTAGCATGCTCGGAGTAGTCCCTCGCTCCGAAGACCAGGTGGACCGCGGCTTCCCCTAGAGTCCAGTCCGAACTTGAGATCGGAACGTCGAGATCCGGTATGGAGGCGATCAATGCGACCGTGCGGGGCGTGAGCGATTGAAGCGCGTGAGCGGCCGCGAGGTCGATAGTGATTCCCTTCATCTCGAAGCTCCCTTTGCTGGTGACATCTGGTCCTGTCGAAGGGCCTGCTGGCAATCGCGGTGCGTGGTCTGGCAAGCGATCCTGCTTTGTCGGGGTCGTGTTGTAGCGTGATGTTCGTGATCGTTCGGCAGCTGATACCCGTGGGCTTGGCGGATATTGCGCCGGGTCCGGAATTGGCGGGTATCCTGGCGGGGATTGAGCTGTCTCGGTTGTCGGGTTATGACTGTGTCGAGGTGCTCAAGGCACGGTACCGGCAGGTAAATCATGAACGGGCCCGGTTGATGGCCACCATGGTCGAGGTCGGGTTGTGTGGTATCGGTCCGGATGACGAGTTGCCCCGTATGACCGGACCTGATGAGTTCTCCGCGGATGAGATCCGCGCCGCGCTGGTTTTCACTCGCCGGGCGGCCGATGCGCAGTTCTGGTTGGCGCATGATCTGGTGACGCGGCTGCCTGCCGTTCATGCCGCGATGGATTCAGGGACCCTGGACGAGCCACGGGCCCGGGTGCTGTCGGAGTGGACTGTCGAGCTGAGCCCCGAACAGGCCCGCGTATTGTGCGCTGAGCTGCTGCCCCGGGCGCCGGGCTTGACTACCGGACAGCTCATCGAGCAGATCAAGAAACTGGCCATCGCCCTGGATCCGGAGTGGGCCCAGCGCCGCTATGAACAAGCCGTAGCCCACCGCAAGGTGGTCGGTTACCGCAACCCCGACGGCTCGGCGAATCTGTCCGGCCTCAACCTGCCCGTCGACCGGGTCGCCGCCGCCAGCGGGCACATCGACGCGCTGGCCAAAGCCGCCAAACACGCCGGGGATTCCCGTCCCATCGATCATATCCGCGCTGATCTCTTTCTCGGCATGACCGACGGCACCTACGCCGGGCTCGACGATACGGCGATCCTCGACCACCTCCGCAGCGCTCAAGGGAACGACGACGGTCCCCACGACCAAGCTGCCGAGCCCGGGGACCAAGCTGGCGCATCTGACGATGAGACCGTCAGACCCGATGACGGGGGCGAGATCGTTGAGAATGTCCCGGCGGATGACCTGACGAAGACCGGCTCCGGAATGGAACTGCGGGTGCGGCTATCCACGCTTCTCGGGTGCGACCAGTACCCGGGTGAGCTGGCCGGCTGGGGACCCGTACATGCCGAACTGGCCCAGGAGCTGGCGACCACCCTGGGTGGCGCCCAGTGGCGGTTCGCGATCACCGACGAGCACGGGCAACTACGCCACTGCGGGATCACCTCGACGCGGCCCACCGGCACATGCACCCGGATAGCGGGCTGTCGAGCGATCGTAGAACTGCAAGTCTCCGCCGCCACTTTGCACGCTTTGGGCCAGCTCGCTGGCCTGGGAGCCTGGGCTGATGTGGTGGCCGACCTTGCTCGCCGGCTCGAAGCGGGTGCCGCCGGTGCGGACCGCTTCGCAGGCGACGCTCGCCGGCGGGCTCCTGGTGTCGCGCTGAGCCGCTATCTGGAGATCCGCGACCGGTCCTGCATCATGATCGGATGCCGGGCTCCCGCCCGAACTGCTGACAAGGACCACACCAGCGACCATGGCTGCGGTGGATCCACCACCGACGACAACCTCGGCAACGCATGTCGACATGACCACCGGCTCAAGCACGAAGGCGGCTGGCGGTTGCACCAGCCCCAAGCTGGCCACTTTCGCTGGACTAGCCGCCTAGGCCACAGCTACCAGCGGCGGCCGCCCCCGATTCTCGAACCGTTACCGGATCCTTTCGACCGGGGTCGGCCACCATTCCCTCTGCTGACTCCGACGGACGCCGGCTGGGAGGACTCGGAGATCTGGGCAAAGCCGCCATCGGAACCGCAACCATCACCGCCAGCGCAACCAGACGGCGACCAAGAACCTCCGCCCTTCTAAAGTTGCAGAAGCGGACGCGGCCCTTGGTCTCCCTCACGAGCCTTGCATGGGCAGGTGAGTGCAACGTCTCGAGGGCGCCCAAAACGTCCGCATGAGTACCTGATGAGCGGTATATACGGGACCGGTGGCTGACCGGAGCTGCTCACCAGCGCGACCGGATGCCAGGATGGTCTGGTGTCTAGCGTGATCTGGATCTCCGTCGCCATCGCGGTGGCGTTGTTGGTCGCGCTGGCCGTGGGCCTGTTGCTAGCTCGCCGCCGGCGGATCAGCATCGCCGAGAAGCCCGACCAGCAGGTGGAGGCGCCGCCTCCGGCACCTCGCCGTTATCAGGCTGGCGGCTCCATCAGCTTCTCCTCCGGCGGAGGGGGTCCACCGGCGCCACCCAAGTCACCCGCACCACCCCAGGCTCCGGCACCGCCCCAGGCTTCTGCTCCGGCGCCGCCGAAGCCGCCTGCACAAGCGCCGTCGGCTCCTGCTCCTGCTTCGGCACCGCCGAAGTTGCCTGCGCAGGCGCCCCCTGAGGCTCCTGTGCGGCCGCAGGCTTCTGCCCCAGCGCCGCCGAAACCCCCTGCGCAAGCGCCGTCGGCCCCCGCCCCGCCCAAACCGCAGGCCTCTGCCCCAGCGCCGCCGAAACCGCCTCGGACAACCAAGTCGAAGCGGAAACCAACAGCGCCACCGCCGCCTACGCGTGTCGCTGGACCGGCTCCGACGAAACAACGACCTGTCGCACCCGCTCCAACCAAGCCGACTCCTCCCAAGCCGGCTCCGGCTGAGTCAGCACCGGTCCAACCGGCTCCGCCCAAACCGCCTCCCGCAAAACCGGCACCGACGCAACCGGCAAAACCGGCACCGACGCAACCGGCACAACCGGCTCCAGCGCAACTGGCACCCGCAGAACCGGCTCCGGCGCAACTGGCTCCGGCAGAGCCGGACGCCGCGCTGGTCGAGCCGATCGACGCCCCTGCCGGTCGGCTGGTGCGGTTGCGCGGTCGGCTGGCGAAGTCCCGATCGGCATTCGGGCAGAGCCTGTTGGGTCTACTCGGCGCCGGCGATCTCGACGAGGATTCCTGGACCGACGTCGAGGACACTCTGTTGCTGGCCGATCTCGGCGCGGCTACCACTACAGAGATTGTGGACAGGCTGCGCGCCGAACTCGCTGCGCGCGCCGTGCGGACGGCCGAGCAAGCTCGTGCGGCGCTGCGCGACGTGCTCATCGAAGCACTTCGTCCGGAGCTGGACCGTGCGGTGCGGGCGTTGCCGCACAACGGTGCCGATGGCGTGAGTGTCCCCGGCGTGGTGCTGATCGCCGGGGTGAACGGCACCGGTAAGACCACCACCACCGGCAAGCTGGCCCGCGTGCTGGTCGCCGACGGGCGACGGGTGCTGCTCGGCGCGGCCGATACCTTCCGGGCCGCCGCCGTCGACCAGCTGGCCACCTGGGGCGAGCGCGCCGGCGCGACCGTCGTGCGTGGTGCCGAGGGCGCTGACCCAGCCAGTGTGGCGTTCGATGCGGTCAAGCGGGGCAGCGTCGACGGCGTGGACACGGTGTTGATCGACACCGCCGGCCGGCTGCACACCAAGACCGGCCTGATGGACGAGCTGGGCAAGGTCAAGCGGGTGATCTCCAAGCAGACCGAGGTGGATGAGGTGCTGCTGGTGCTCGACGCCACCACCGGTCAGAACGGGATTATGCAGGCCAGGGTGTTCCGCGAGGTCGTCGATATCACCGGCATCGTGTTGACCAAGCTGGACGGGACCGCCAAGGGCGGCATCGTCTTCCACGTGCAGCGCGAGCTTGGGGTGCCGGTCAAGCTAGTGGGCCTCGGTGAGGGTGTAGACGATCTCGCGCCATTCGAGCCCGCTGCGTTCGTGGACGCCTTATTGGACTGAGACTTTCCAATGCACCAAAGTGACTGGGCTACCCCATCCGCATCGGCAACCCCGACGTAACTGTAGGACCCCCACAGTTAACGTGGCGGAAACATACTGTGCCTCCCCCCGAAACACCCACTGTTCACTCTTTTCACACGCACCACCCGATCGTGATGCGTGTCTCGACACAGAGGAGTGAACCCGTGCCAGACACAGGTGACACTGCC
>DASUII010000306.1:0-8108 GCA_036279835.1 Pseudonocardiaceae bacterium | reverse complement strand
TGATCCGGCGCACCGCGCTGCGCCACGCTCTGCTGTCCTATTTGTTTGGCACAGGCATCCTGGCAACGACGATCAACCTGGTCGCCAGCCTCAGCAGCAAGTAAGCCCGGCGCGTCCGGGTGACATAGCGCAACTAGTCTTGGGATTGGCGCGTCTACCGTCGAGGACAACTGTTGGACGGGGTCAACCCAGGCGCAGGGAGTGGTGTGGCTGGCGGGGACGGGCGCTGGGGTCCCAGCGGGGATGCCCGCGGTGATCGTCGGCGTCGCGCGCCTGCCCCGTCGCGGTCTGACGTCCCGCGCCGTCGAGTCGTCCCGCCGGATCGGGCCGGTCAGGCAGGGCGCAACTCGCGTAGTGACTGGCCGCGGGCCACGGCGCCGTCGGGGCGACCGCGGACGCGGGTCGGTTCCACCGGGCACCGGGGTGGGAACGGTCGGCGATCCGGACATCGCCCGGCGCGCCGCACTGACCGCCGGTGGGGGTCGATCACGCGGTGGGTTATCGCGCTGGTGTCGTTGCTCGTGTTCAGCGTCACCGGGTATGGCTGGAGCCAGTACGAGACTCTGCTAACCGGGATCGGTAGGTCCGACGCCATCCGGGGCGATGCCCCGAAATCAGCCGGCGGCGATACCAACATACTGATCATGGGATTGGACAGCCGGCTCGACGGGAACGGCAAGCCGCTTCCACCTGAGATCTACCAGGCATTGCACGCGGGTGACGAGCAGGTCGGCGGTTACAACGCCAACGTTTTGATGCTGGTGCACCTGCCCGGCAATGGTTCCAAAGCCACCGCCATCTCCATCCCGCGCGACGACTACGTCAGCCTCCCGGGCAGCCCGGACGGCGTTGCGAAGGGCAAGATCAAGCAAGCCTACGGCTTTGCCTTCGACCAGGAACATAGAAGGCTGATGGCCGCCGGCGTGAGCGACCAGGCCATCTTGGAACAGCGAAGTCGCGACGCTGGTCGCCAGGAGCAGGTCGACACGGTCGCCCAGTTCTTGGGAGGCGTGCCGATCGACCACTTCGTGGAGGTGACCATGGTCGCCTTCTACCAGCTCGCCCAGGTGGTGGAGCCAATCACGGTGTGTTTGAAGGAGGACACCCGAGACAGCTACTCCGGCGCCGACTTCCACCGTGGCTACCAGCAGATCAACGCGGCTCAGGCGGTGGCTTTCGTGCGCCAACGCCGCGATTCGGTGCACACCCAACTGAACTTCAGCGATCTGGACCGGGAACGCCGCCAACAGGCATTCATCGCCTCGCTGGTCTATCAACTCAAGCAGGCCGGAACGTTCCTCAACCCGGCGCGACTGCGCGGATTGATCAATGTGGCCAAGCAGAACATCGCCGCCGACACCGGTTTCGAGCTGCTGTCCTTCGCCGAGCAGGCCTCCGCGCTGACCGGTGGGAACATCAGCTTCACGACCCTGCCGATCGTCCGTTTCGGCACCGACCCCGCCGGTGAGGACGTCAACATCGTCGACGTGCCCGCGGTCCAAGCGTTAGTGCACAACCTGATCGGTGGCCCCATCCCCACGCCGGTCGCCGCCGCACCAGCCCCGGTGTCCGGCAGCCAATCCGGCGTCGTGGACGTGATCAACGCCACCAGTCGTAACGGCTTGGCGGCCGCGCTCGAACACGCCCTGACCCCCACCGGCTTTACCCCGGGTGTCACCAGCACCGCCCGCCATCACCGGAGCACCACGACGATCTACTATCCCGATTCCGGCGCCGCCGAGGCGGCGAAAACCCTGGGCACGATGCTCGGTGAGCTACCCACCGCGCGCGACTCGACGGTATCGACCGGGCACCTCCGGGTGGTCCTGGGTGCCGACTTCACGCTGCCCGCCAGCCTGGGTACCACCGACTCCGCCGGGGCCGGCGACTCAACGCCGAGACCCGCGACGGGGCCCACACCGGGTGGCGCTGCGCCCACCGACGCGGACCCCGACAGCATCTCCGGCGCCGGGATCCAGTGCGTCAAATAGCGGGCGTGAGGTGCATTCTGTCGGGGTGGGCTTAGACGTAATGGTGGTATCGCCTAATCCGCCGCCGCTGACCTGGGAGCGGTTGGCGACCGCGTGGACGTTGAACCCTGGCGCGCTGGTGGTCGTCGCCGTTCTGGGGGTGGCTTACTGGCTGGGAGTCCGCCGGCTGTGCCGGGCGGGCGTCGTCTGGCCGACCGGGCGGCCGTGGTGGTTTGCGCTCGGGTTGGCGTCGATCCTGCTGGTGACGGTGACCTTCGTCGGCGTCTATGCGAACACCCTGTTCTGGGATCGCGCGGTACGCAACATCGTGCTGCTCATGATCACACCGATGTTCCTGGCCCTGGCGGCGCCGCTGACCCTGCTGCGCGACGTGCTCCCGGAACCGGCCGCCCGGGCAGCCGGCCGGGTTCTGCACAGCGGCGCCGCCCGCGTCCTGACCTTCCCGGCGGTGGTGACCATCGCGCTGATCGCTCCGCTGTTCGTGCTGTACCTGACCCCGCTGTATGAGACGAGCCTGCGATCAGCGGTCGTCGGCGCGGCCGTCGACGCTGGCCTGGTCGCCGCCGGGTTCCTCTACTTCTGGAGCCGGTTTCGGATCGACCCCACCCCGCGCACCGATCCCTACCTGCTGACGATGGCGATCAGCGTCGCAGAAGTGATCTTCGATGGGGTGTTGGGCTTGACCCTGTGGCTGGGCCCGCTGATCGCCCCGCGTTACTACCTGGAACTTCACCGGGCGTGGGGGCCGGACCTGCGGATGGATCAGATCATCGGCGCCGGGGTGCTGTGGATCGGCGGTGACCTGGCCGGCCTGCCGTTCCTCGCCGCGGTGGTGACCCGGATGATGCGCGAGGACCAGCGCGACGCCGTGGCCATCGACGCCGAACTCGACACCCTCGAGGCTCTCGATGCCTCACTCGGACCTCCAAAAACTAGCCCGTCAACCAGCCCGGCGACTAGCCCATCGCAAACCCAGCCCCGGCTGTGGTGGGAAGACCACCCCGAACTAGCCCAACGGTTCCGCCGCCCTCGCTGAGATGTGGCCGGCTCTCATGTTGTTCACATGGGCCTGACATGAGTTGTGGTTCAGACTCTGCGTATCTGGTGCTTGTCTGGTAGGGGTGGAGGTTCTCGTGGTGCGCCCGGATCGCGGGGTTTCTGGTTGGGTAACCGGAGCAGCTTTGATGCTGTTGTTGGCGCTGATGGGTGCCTGCGGCGGCCCATCGGCGTCGCCGGGCCGGGCAGCGTCGGGGCCATCGTCGTCGGCGTCTCCTGCGGAATCTTCCGCGGCACCTAATCCGAATGCGCCGGAGATCAACTCCGCTGGTGATATCCCGGATAACCAGGTCTTCGTGCCCTATACGCCAGCTGGCGGGACGTTTGTGGTGCGGGTGCCGCAGGGATGGGCGCAGTCCGCGGCGGGCTCGGCGGTGGTGTTCACCGACAAGTTCAACAGCGTGCGGATCGAGAGTGTGCCGCGGTCGCAGGCACCTGATGTCGCGTCGGCGGGAGCCCAGGAGGTTCCCCAGCTGCAGAGCTCGGTGCCGGGCTTCCAGGCAGGGCAGGTCACGATGGTGCAGCGGTCAGCCGGTCCGGCCGTTCTGATCACCTATCAGGCGAACTCCGCGCCGAATGCAGTGACCGGCAAGTCGGTGACCGAAGCCGTGGAGCGCTACGAGTTCTGGCGGGGCGGCCAGGAGGTCGTGCTGACGTTGTCGGCGCCGCAGGGCGCGGACAACGTGGATCCGTGGCGGACGGTCACCGACTCGTTCCGGTGGCAGTAGTGACCACAGCGGCCCAGACACACTGGGCGGGCCCGGGCGAGTCGGCCGCTGCCGCGATCGAGGCCCGCTCGCTGTACCGGTTCTTCCGGGCAGGGGAGGAGGAGACCCTGGCCCTTCGGGGGGTCTCGCTATCGGTTATGCCCGGTGAGTTCGTGGCGGTCGTTGGCCCTTCGGGGTCGGGAAAGTCCACTTTGCTGGCGTGCCTGGCAGGTCTTGACGACCCGGACGGGGGCAGCGTGCTGGTCGAAGGGCTGCGGATGAGCCACCAACCGGAGCCGGTCCGATCACGGTTGCGGGCCCGCCGGATCGGGGTGCTGACCCAATCGGGAAACCTCTTCGACCACCTCACGGTGGAAGGGAACCTAGCGGTCGCGCAGGGTCTAGAAGGCAAGTCGAGCAGAGGGTCGCGGATGGGGTTGCTGGGCTCGGTGGGGCTGGCCCAGCGGGCCGGCGCGCTGCCCAGCCAACTCTCCGGCGGAGAGGCGACTCGGGCCGGCTTGGCGGTGGCTCTGGCCAATGATCCGGCGGTGGTGCTGGCCGACGAACCTACCGGGGAACTGGATAGCGCAACCGAGGCCACGGTGTTGGAGTTGTTGCGCGGCGCTGCCGGCCGTGGGGTGGCGGTGCTCGTGGCCAGTCACAGCCCTGCGGTCGCGTCGGCTGCCGACCGAGTGATGCGCCTGGTGGACGGGCAGATCGGATGAGTGCCGAGGCAGCGATAACCGGCAGCGCGGCGGTGCGGCCGCCCGTTGAGGGCCAGCCGGTTCTCGTTGAGTGCGTGTCGGTGAGCCGCGTGTTCGGTAGTGGTCCCAGTGCCGTGCCAGCGGTGCGGGAGGTGAGCGTTGCGGTGCGCGCGGGCACGCGGGTCGCGCTGACCGGGCCGTCGGGGTCGGGTAAGTCGACCCTGCTGCATCTGATGGCGGGGTTGGAGACGCCGACCGGCGGCACGGTGCGCTGGCCGGGTCTGGGTGGGTCTCCGCAAGGCCGCCCCGGTGTGGTGGGAGTGGTGTTCCAGGGGCCCAGCCTGATTCCGGCGTTGAACGTGGTGGAGAACGTGGCTCTGTCGATGTTGCTGGCCGGCGCCGCGCCTCCCGAGGCGCTGCGGCGCGCCCTCGCAGCGCTGGACCGGTTAGGGATCGGTGAGCTGGGGCCCAAGCTCCCCGAAGAGCTGTCCGGCGGCCAGGCGCAGCGGGTGGCGGTGGCCCGAGTGCTGGCCTGCCGGCCGCCCTTGATCCTGGCCGACGAACCCACCGGCCAGCTTGATCACGAGGCTGGTGACCGGGTGGTATCGGTGTTGCTGAAGGCCGCTGAGGAGTTGGGTGCGGCGCTGGTGGTCTCCACCCACGATCCAGCTGTGGCCACCCGGCTTTGCGAGAGGTGGCGGATGGTCGACGGTCGGCTCACGGTCGCCGGAGACGATCGAACGGAGCCGTCTGGGGGACGGCGGGAGCAGTCGTGATCAGGCCGTGGGTGGGTGGACTGTTGCGCCGTCGGGCGGGACGGCTGGTCGCGACAGCTCTGGGGGTGGCGATCGCGGTGGCGTTGCTGGCCTCGCTGGGGGCGTTCCTCGCTGTGTCGAAAGAGTCTATGACCGCCCGGGCAGTGCGGGGCGTCGCGGTGGACTGGCAGGTGCAAATCCAACCTGGAGTAGACCCGGCGGCGGTGCTGGGCACGGTGCGCGCCGCGTCGGGGGTCCGGGTGGCCGTGCCAGTCGGATACGCCCAGGTTGCGGGGTTGACTGCGACCGGCGGGGGCACCACCGAGACCACCGGGACCGGTGTGGTCCTGGGCCTGCCCGACAACTACCGGGCGGATTTTCCCGCCGAAATCCGCACCCTGACCGGCACTGACCGCGGGGTGCTGCTAGCTCAGCAGACCGCGGCGAACCTGCACGCCAAGCCTGGTGATCTGGTGCAGATCGACCGAGCGGGGTTGGCGCCGGTACAGGTCCGGGTGGACGGGGTGGTAGATCTCCCCCAGGTGAACTCGCTGTTCCAAAAGGTCGGCGCCCCACCGAGCTCCCAGCCGGCCGCCCCACCGGACAACGTGGTGTTGTTGCCGCAATCGCAGTGGCACGCCCTGTTCGATCCGCTCGCGGCGGCTCGCCCGGATCTGGTGAGCACGCAGATCCACATCGCGCGCACCCGAGAACTACCCTCCGACCCGGCCGCGGCGTACACGCAGGTGACCGGAGCCGCGCACAACCTGGAGGCGCGCAGCGCGGGCGGCGCGGTGGTTGGGGACAACCTGGGTGCGGCGCTGGATGCGGCTCGCTCGGACGCCGCCTACGCTCAGGTGCTGTTCTTGTTCCTCGGCCTGCCGGGTGCGGTGCTCGCCGGGCTGCTGACTGGGGCGGTCACCGCGGCCGGGGCGCTGCGGCGCCGCCAGGAGCAGGCGTTGTTGCGCACCAGGGGCGCGACCACCCGGCAGCTGATCGGGCTCGCCGCGGTGGAGGCTGGTGTGGTCGGCGTGGCCGGCGCGGTGTTCGGTCTGGGCGCAGCCGCGCTGGTCGGGCGGCTTGCGTTCGGATCGGTGCGATTCGGTACCAGCCCGGCCACCGCACTTGCCTGGGTCCTGGGTGCGGCGCTGGTCGGGCTGCTCATCGCCGCGGCGAGCATCCTGCTCCCGGCCTACCGGGACCTGCGCACCGCCACCGTGGCGACCGCACGGCAGGCGGTCGGGCGGCAGAGGGGGCCGTGGTGGGCTCGTTACGGGGTGGACCTCGTGCTGATCGCCTGCGGCGGGGTGTTGGTCTGGGTCGCCAGCCGCAGCGGCTACCAACTGGTGCTCGCCCCGGAAGGTGTCACGAGCATCTCGGTGTCCTACTGGGCGTTCGCCGGACCAGCACTGCTCTGGGTTGGTGCCGGGCTGCTGGCGTGGCGGCTGGTTGACCTGCTGTTGGGCCGGGGACGCCGACTGGTCGGCCGGGGATTGCGCCCGCTGGCCGGGAAACTCGCCGACACCGCGGCCGCGATGTTGGCCCGACGGCGCCGGTCGCTGGCCCGCTCGATCGTGCTGCTAGCCCTCGTGCTGGCCTTCGCCGCATCCACTGCGACGTTCAACGCCACCTACCGCGCCCAGGCCGAGGTCGACGCCCAGCTGACCAACGGCGCCGATATCACCATCACCGAGCCCCCCGGCACGACCGTGGGACCTGCCGCGGCCGGGCCGATCGCCGCGGTGACCGGGGTGCGGGCGGTGCAGCCCATCCAGCACCGCTTCGCCTACATCGGCCCGGACCTGCAAGACCTCTACGGTGTACGTCCGGCCACCATCACCAGCGCCACCGCGTTACCAGACACCTATTTCCAAGGCGGTAGCGCGCGGTCACTCATGGATCAGCTCGCCGCCCGCCCGGATTCGATCCTGGTCAGCGCAGAGACTGTCAAGGACTACCAACTCCACCCCGGTGACCTGCTCAACCTGCGCATGCAAGACAGCAGGACCAGGCAGCTGACGACGGTGGCGTTCCACTACATCGGGATCGTCAAGGAGTTCCCCACCGCCCCCAAAGACAGCTTCTTCGTCGCGAACGCCTCCTACATAGCCCAACAGACTGGCAGCAATGCCGTCGGAGCATTCCTGGTCGACACCGCGGGCCAGAACATCACCGCCATCGCCCAGCGGATCCGGACCCTCGTGGGCACCTCCGGCACCGTCACCGACATCGCGCACACCCGCTCCACGATCGGCTCCAGCCTCACCGCGGTTGACCTGGCCGGGCTGACCCGCGTCGAGCTCGTCTTCGCGCTGGTGCTCGCCGCCGCCGCCGGCGGGCTAGTGCTCTCGCTGGGCCTGACCGAACGGCGCCGCACCTTCGCCATCGCCGCCGCGCTGGGCGCCACCGGCCAACAACTCCGTGGCCTGGTCGCTGCCGAAACCTCAACGCTGGCCGTCTGCGGCGTGGTCGCCGGTGCCGGCATCGGTTGGGCGCTGTCCGAGGTCCTCGTGACCGTGCTCACCGGCGTGTTCGACCCTCCACCCGATGTGCTTACGGTCCCCTGGCCATACCTGGCGGCAGTCACGGTCACCGTCGTCGCGGCCCTCGCCACCGCCGCGGCGGTAGCCATCCAGCTGGCTCGACGATCACCGATCAGCATCTTGCGGCAGCTGTGAACCCGCCGCGTCGCGCGGGTTTCTCATCATGTTCTCATCGGATCTGCCTAGGGTGACGGTGTGCGGGTGCTGATCGTTGAGGACGAGCTGCGGATGGCCGCGCTGCTCAAGCGGGGACTGGAGGAGGACGGCTACGCCGTCGACGTGGTAGGAACCGGAACTGACGCGGTGTGGCAGGCCAACGAGTTCAGCTACGACGCGGTGGTGCTGGATGTGA
>DASUII010000305.1:0-9522 GCA_036279835.1 Pseudonocardiaceae bacterium | reverse complement strand
GTACGGCACCGGCCGGTCGGGAGTGACCCGAACGACAGCCAGGTCCCAGGTCAGCCGGTGGTGATCGACGACCCGCGCGGTCCACCAGGCGGGACCGGGCTCCGCCTGGGCTGCCTCCTGCATCGTCTTGGCGATCAGGCCGTAGGCGTCGCTCCACGCCTTCTCCACCTGCGGGGTCCACGCGGCACCCGCGTACTGCTTCAGTGAGGTCACCAGAGCGGTCCCCATCGCGTCGTAGTGCTGCTCGAGCACCCCGAACTTGCGGTGGTCGCGGCCCAGTTGGTGCAGGAACGGCACCAGTTCGTCCGGGCGGTCGAAGTTCTGCACGATGTGCACCAGAGCGCGCCAGAACCGGCTGCGCTGCACCTCCATATTTGCCGCGAACAGCTCGCGAGTGTCCGGAGCGATCGCGAACAACATCGCGTAGAAGAACCGGGTGGCTTCCTCGGCGCGCGGCGCGACCTCGGCGTAGCTCTGCCGGAGCAGGCGCACCATGATCGCAGCCGTACCATTGCGGTGCGGCTGGCGGTCGGGCGGCGGCATTGTGCTCCGCACGGCGTCGGCTGTCATGGTCCGGGAGCGTCTTCTCCAGGGTCGATGGCGAGCAGTGGACCCGTCGCGGGGGATGCGAACGTCCTGAGGGTTCCGGAACCCTACCGTCATCCGCCACAACCTTCTTCGATCGCTCCTTCGAGTGTAGATCAGTGACTTTGGGTTGATCTACAGCCTTCAGTAAAGCCAAAAGGGGAAGTCGTGAACGAAGGTAATGTGACGTTGCGTGCACAAGGTATTACAGTGTGCTGTTGGCAATAAACCCGCACCAACTTACCGTGCGCGGGTACTTGAGCGGAACAGACTCAACTTTCCTCGCGTTTAACGCAGCAGAGGATGCAAGACGTCAGTGCGGAGGGAACGCTTCGACAATGGACTCCTTCAACCCCACGACCAAGACGCAGGCTGCGATCTCGTCGGCGGTGCAGGCCGCGTCGATGGCTGGCAACCCCGACGTGACGGCGGCGCACCTGCTCGGGGCGTTGCTTGCCCAAGGCGACGGCATCGCGGCGCCGCTGCTGGCGGCGGTGGGTGCCGACGCCGCCGCGGTGCGAGCGGAGCTGGAAGTCATCACCCAGCGGCTGCCCTCGGCAACGGGTTCCACGGTGGCCGCTCCGCTGTTCGACCGGCAAGCGCTCAAGGCGCTCACTGACGCCCAGAATCTGGCGACCGAGATGGGGGACTCCTACGTCTCCACCGAGCATTTGCTGGTGGGGCTCGCGGCGCAAGGCGGTGCGGTCGGGCAACTGCTCAGCAGGCACGGCGCTACTCCGGACGCGTTGCGCGAAGCGTTCCAAGCCGTCCGAGGCTCAGCTCGGGTGGCCAGCCAGGACCCGGAGGACACCTACCAGGCGCTGGCCAAGTACGGCCTGGACCTCACCGAGCGGGCTCGTTCCGGCGAGCTGGACCCGGTGATCGGCCGCGACGCCGAGATCCGCCGGGTGGTGCAGGTGCTGTCCCGGCGCACCAAGAACAACCCGGTGTTGATCGGCGAACCCGGGGTCGGCAAGACCGCCATCGTCGAGGGTCTCGCCCAGCGCATCGTCGCCGGTGACGTGCCCGAATCGTTGCGCGACAAGCGGGTCGTCGCGCTCGATCTCAGCTCGATGGTGGCCGGTGCGAAGTACCGCGGCGAGTTCGAGGAGCGCCTCAAGGCGGTCCTGAAGGAGATCACCGACTCGGCCGGCCAGATCATCACGTTCATCGACGAGCTGCACACCATCGTCGGCGCCGGCGCCACCGGCGAGTCCGCGATGGACGCCGGAAACATGATCAAACCGATGCTGGCCCGTGGTGAGCTGCGGATGGTCGGTGCGACCACCCTGGACGAGTACCGCAAGCACATCGAACGCGACGCCGCACTGGAGCGGCGCTTCCAGCAGGTGCTGGTCGGGGAACCGTCCGTCGAGGACACCATCGGCATCCTGCGCGGACTCAAGGAACGCTACGAGGTGCACCACGGCGTGCGGATCACCGACGCCGCGCTGGTCGCCGCGGCGACGATGTCCGACCGTTACATCACCGCCCGGTTCCTGCCGGACAAGGCGATCGACCTGGTCGACGAGGCCGCCTCCCGGCTGCGCATGGAGATCGACTCCCGGCCGGTGGAGATCGACGAGGTGGAGCGCGCGGTGCGCCGCCTGGAGATCGAGGAGATGGCGCTGGCCAAGGAGTCCGACCCGGCCTCGGTGGCGCGGCTGGCCACATTGCGGGCTGAGCTGGCTGACCGCCGGGAGACCCTCGCCGAGCTGAGCACCCGCTGGCAGAACGAGAAGACCGCCATCGAGGCCACCCGGGAGCTCAAAGAACAGCTCGAGCAGCTGCGCGGCGAGTCCGAGCGGGCAGAGCGCGACGGTGATCTGGGCCTGGCCGCGGAGCTGCGCTACGGCAAGATCCCCGGCTTGGAGAAGCAGCTCGCCGAGGCCACCGCGTCCGCGCGGGACCCGCAGGTGATGCTCAAGGAGGAAGTCGGCCCCGACGATGTCGCCGACGTCGTCTCCGCGTGGACCGGGATCCCCGCAGGCCGGCTGCTGGAGGGTGAGACCGCCAAGCTGCTGCGGATGGAAGACGCCCTGAGCCGCCGGGTGGTTGGCCAGCCCGAAGCGGTTCGCGCCGTGTCGGATGCGGTCCGAAGGGCTCGCGCTGGCGTCGCCGATCCGGACCGTCCGACCGGGTCGTTCATGTTCCTCGGGCCCACCGGTGTCGGTAAGACCGAGCTGGCCAAGACGCTCGCGGAGTTCCTGTTCGACGACGAGCGCGCCATGGTGCGCATCGACATGAGCGAGTACTCCGAAAAGCATTCGGTGGCTCGGCTGGTCGGTGCCCCGCCTGGATACGTCGGCTACGACCAGGGCGGCCAGCTCACCGAGGCGGTCCGCCGCCGGCCCTACAGCGTGGTGCTGCTCGACGAGGTGGAAAAGGCCCACTCCGACGTCTTCGACGTGCTGCTGCAGGTCCTCGACGACGGCCGGTTGACCGACGGGCAGGGCCGCACGGTGGATTTCCGCAACACCATCCTGGTGCTCACCTCCAACCTGGGCTCGGCGGCGCTGGCCGATCCCACGCTGGATGAGTGGCAGCGCACCGACGCCGTGCTCGGTGTGGTGCGCCGGCACTTCAAGCCTGAGTTCCTCAACCGGCTCGACGACCTGGTGGTGTTCCACTCACTGTCCACCGAGGAGCTCACGGCCATCGTGGACATCCAGATCGGGCAGCTGGCGCGCCGGTTGGCCGCTCGACGCCTGGAGCTCGACGTCACCGACGCGGCTAAGGAGTGGCTGGCGATGGGCGGCTTCGACCCGCTCTACGGTGCGCGCCCGCTGCGCCGGCTGGTGCAGTCCGCGATCGGCGACCAGCTCGCCCGCGCCCTGCTGGCCGGTGAGATCACCGACGGCGACACCGTCCGCGTAGACCTGGACTACAGCGGCGCAGGCGGCACCGGCGCCCTCACCGTCACCCGCGCCTAAACGCCCGTAGGCGCAGTCCGTGAACTCGACGTCACCGACGTTTTTTGCCCTTTTTTACGTCGGTTTTGTCGAGTTCACGGCGCGGGGCGTCAGGGGGTGAGGGTGGTGAGGAAGGCTCGCCAGGCTGAAGTGGGGACGGTCAGGGCGGGGCCGTGGGGGTCTTTGGAGTCGCGTACCAGTACGGCGTCCGGCGCGGGCGCGACCTGGACGCAGGCACCGTTTCCGGCGCTGTAGCTGCTGGTGCGCCAGCCGACCTGGACGCAGTTGCCGCTTCCACCGCTGTAGCTGCTGGAGTGCCAGACAATGCTGCCCGGCTCACGCGCGGTCATCATGATCCTCTCCATCCGCGTAGAGCTCGGTTGCAAGGGCGGCAATCAGCTCCCTCGATTGTCCCTCGCTTAGTGCAGTATCCGCCAGCGCCGCCAGGATGCGCCGGTAGGCCTGAATTTCCTCCGGCCTCTCCAAGAACAGGCTGGAGGTCTCACTTTCCAGATAGGCCACCGGTTTGAACTCGGCGAACTGCATCAGCCGAAACGCCCCGGTCATCGCCGCGTGCGCGCCGAGTGCGATAGGCACCACCCGCAGGGTCAGGTAGGAGCGAGTCGACATCCACCGCAGCTGGCGCAACTGCTCGGCCATCACCACCGCCCCGCCTACCGGCAAGCGCAGCACGGACTCATGCAGGTAGAACGTGAAGGCGGCCGGACGGTCCCGGCTGAGCAGGCTTTGCCGGGCCAGCCGGGCGGCCACGCGGTCCTCCACCTCTGCGGGTGGCACATTGACGTTGCG
Source organism: Pseudonocardiaceae bacterium (assembly GCA_036279835.1). Classification (GTDB taxonomy): domain Bacteria; phylum Actinomycetota; class Actinomycetes; order Mycobacteriales; family Pseudonocardiaceae. The sequence continues at coordinate 5,215 of DASUII010000305.1, read as the reverse complement.
GCTGATCACCGCCCGGGCGTACTCACCGGTTTGCAGCAGACCGGGTACAAAAGTCGCCTCGAAGTCGCTGATCGCGACCGCCTTGTTCTCGTGGTCGATCAGCGTGACGAGCTGCTTGGGCAGCCCGGCGCCGTGCTGCTGGAACCAGCCCGGGGTGTCCTGATCCCGGCACAGCGCCAGCAGCCGGTCGCGCTGCGGACCCCTGACCCGGCACACCCCGAGAAACGCCGCGATGTCCACCTCGCTGGCCTGGCGTTTCCCGGTCAGCAACATCGAGACGAAACTCGGTGACCAGCTGAGCATCGCAGCGGCCTGCTTGCCGGTCAGCCCCGCGGCCTCCATAGCCTGGCGCAGTCCATCACCCAGTTCCCGGCTGCGGATCGTCGGATCGCGATGTGGCATGGTGACACCTCCCGGCGCATGATCATAGATCCCGCTGTCGCGAAATTCGGCCAACTATGCCGCATTTACCAATGGTGAATAGATTGAATCACCAACGGTGAACCGGTTACCTGATCGTCGGCGGGGTAGCGGACCTCGTCCGACCCCGAGAGGTATCCGATGAGCACACTGTCACCCGCGTGCGCCGACGCTTTCGGCCTGCTGCGGGAAGACCTCTACATTCATCTGGAAGAGGCTGACTGCCTGGCGACTCAGGACGGCGAGTGGTCCGGCGACGACATACAGACGGCGCGCGAGCTCATCAGCGATCTGGTGCTGGCCCTGCGCGGATTGCTGGCCGAGCACCGACTACAGCCCACCGGCAACTGCCAGGTCTGTACGTCGGAATGGCCGTGCCCGGTAGTGACCTCCATTCACGCCATCGTCAAGGATCCGGAACGCCAGTTCGTCGCAATCCTTCGGGCCAGGTCGGATGACTGATCGCCTGACTGATTGTCACAATCCGCTAACCCCAGAGCTGAGAACCTGGAGGTATCACTTTGGTATCGTGGTGGGTATGGCGATGACGTTGCGGCTCACCGAGGACGAAGCTCAAGCGCTGCGCGCTCAGGCTGAAATCGAGCAGCGTTCCATGCAAGACGTGGCCCGGGCGGCGGTTCGCGAGTATGTGCAGCGCCGCGGCGTCGCGGCGCAGGTTGACGAAGCACTGGACGTGTTGATCCCGCGCTACTCCGGCCTACTCGACCGCCTCGGCAACGCGTGACGCGCCACCTCACCCTCGAGCTGCTGCTACGGATCGCCGAGCGGGCCTGCGGAGCACCGGTAGAGGTGCGCGACTACGGTCTCCTCGAGTCTTCGCTCGCCCGGCCCGCAGCCACCGTCTTCGGTGCTGATGCTTATCCCACGCTGCACAGCAAAGCAGCGGCATTGCTGCATTCGCTCGCCAACAATCATGCTCTCGTCGACGGCAACAAGAGGCTGGCATGGGCCGCGACAGCAGTGTTCATGTGGATCAACGGCAACGACCTCGACGCGCCCGAGGACGACGCGTTCGACCTGGTGATCGCTGTCGCCGACGGATCGCTGACCGACGTCGAGAAGATCGCAGAACGCCTAGCCGGATGGAGCCGGCCCCGCTAACCCCAGAGCTCCCGAACTCCACAGCAGCGCTGTTTGCTGGGCGTCCGACAGCGCTGCTGTGGAGTTCGGGAGGCGCAGAGTGCAGAGCACACAGCGCAGAGTGCCCAAGATCCGGCGTGTGCTCCCGGGAAGGGCTGCGGTGCGGGGTTAGGGTCGGGCGGTGTCGGAGTGGGTGTGGTTTGTGATCGCTGGGCTGGCGGCTGCCGGTGGTGGCGCGCTGGTCGCGGTCGATGGTGGGCGGCATAGCGCGCACCAGCGGGAGCGGCGTCGCTGGGCGGCGCTGCGGGGATGGCGGTTTGTCCTGTCCGACCCGGTGCTGGCCGATCGCTGGCGCCACGGTGTGATGGCTCGGGGCGGGGCGGGGCTGGCTAAGGATCTTGTGATCGGCAGCTTGTTCACGCCGCTGGGTCGTCGCGCGGTACAGATTTTCGACCACGAGCAGGCCGGCCAGGTGTCCAGCGTGGTCGTCGCGGTGCAGCGACGAATCCACACTGTTGGCCTGGTCGCCGAGCTGTGGATGCCCGACCAGCCGCTACCGCAGGATCCCGGCCTGAGCAGGCTGGGGCCGGTAGGCGACCGGGTCGCGCTGGTCAACGAGCCGGACCGGGCCGGCCCACTGACGTCAGCCGAATTCGTTCTCGCCGTCAAGGCGCTGGGCGGCGACATTTCCGTCGCCTGGATAGAACAGGATTGGGTGTTGGCCGCGGCGCCGTCCAGCGCCACACCATCGCGGTTGGAGCGGCTGCTGCGCGTCCTGGACGAGATCGCTGATCTGCTCGATGCCGCCGACCTGGGCAACGCCACTGAGCCCGCCGAGTTCGCCGACTTCTTCCGTCCGGGCCAATAGTCGGTGGGCCGATTGGTGGTAACGGCGGGACGGAGTTAGCCGATCTTCCCCGTACAGCGCTCGAGGGGACGATCATGGCGGAATCCAATGCTGTCGGCGCACCCCCAATAGGGGCGATTGCGGTGGCGCAGCGGTCGCTCGCGCCGGATCTGGCACGTGGCGCGATGTTGCTGCTCATCGCGCTGGCCAACGCCCCCCTCTACCTGTACGGGCCAGGCACCTTCGGGACCGGCGTGTGGGTGCATGGACACCCGGTACTTGACCAGACGGTCTTGGCGCTGCAGACGATTTTCGTCCGCGGTCGCGCATACCCGATGTTCACCTTGCTATTCGGCTACGGAATCGTCCAGTTACTCAGGCGGCAGACCAGCAGCGGAGTCGATGAGCTGACTGTCCGAAGACTCGTCCGCAGACGCGGATTGTGGATGATGTTGATCGGCTTTTTTCATTCCCTACTGCTGTTTTCCGGGGACATCATCGGCGCTTACGGGCTACTCGCGGTCCTGCTGGCCGAGGTACTGATCCGGGCCCGGGACCGAACTCTGCTGATCATGGCCGCGGCGTGGACGATACCGGTCGTAGCGTTCCGCACGCTGGATAGCCGGTTGACTTTCCTCAGCGCGAAAGCCAGCTCCACCCCGGATCCGCTGGCAGCGGCGGGCCTCCGAGTGCTGGAATGGGTGCACGGCAGCGTCATCGGTGCAATCTGTTCGCTGGTCCCCACCCTGCTGCTCGGAGTGTGGGCGGCCCGGCGGCGGTTGCTCGACGAGCCGCAGCGGCACCGGCGGCTCCTGCTGCGCGTCGCCGTGTTCGGCGTGAGCCTGGCCGCCATTGGCGGACTGCCCTGGGCACTCGTGCGGGCCTCGTGGTGGGAACCGCCGTCCGAGGCGGTGGCCATGCTCGCGGGCGTGGTGCAGACACTGACGGGCTACGCCGGCGGAGTGGGCTACGCCGCGATCGCCGGACTCGTCGCAATCCGCGCCACTAGCGGGAGCGGTACCGGTATCGATGCGGCGCGGAAACGACCCGGAGTGGTGATCACCGCGTTGGCGGCCTGCGGGCAGCGGTCGATGACCTGCTACCTGCTGCAGTCCGTGGTGTTCGTTGCGGTGCTGGCCGCCTACGGTGGAGGTCTCGGTAACCGGTTCGGGCTCGCCGAGATCGCCATGCTGGCCACCGCGACCTGGGTGCTGACGGTGTTGCTTGCGCAGGCTATGAGTCGTCGCGGCTACCGCGGGCCGGCTGAGGTGCTTCTTCGCCGCCTTACCTACGGCGCACCGGTGACCGCGTCGCGACGCTAGCCTGACGACCATGCCGACCGCGCTGATTACCGGTCCCACCGCCGGGATCGGGGCCGCCTTCGCCCGCAGGCTCGCCGCCGAAGGCTACGACCTCGTGCTCGTCGCCAGAGACCAGGAACGGCTGCGGAAGCTGTCCGCCGAACTGTCGCAGCGCCACGGGGTGACCGTCGAGGTCTTGCCCGCGGACCTGGCCAGCGATAGCGAACGGCGGCTGGTCGAGCAGCGGCTGCGCACCGGTGACCAGGTGGACCTGCTAGTGAACAACGCGGGTGTCGGACTCGGCACCGAGTTTCTCGACGCCGACATCGCCGACCTGCAAGCCCAGCTCGACGTCAACGTCACCAGCGTGCTGCGGCTGACTCACGCCGCGCTGCCGTCGATGGTGGACGCCGGGCGCGGTGCGGTGATCAACGTCTCCAGCGTCTCGGCCTTTCTCCCCGGCCGTGGCTCTACCTACGGCGCGAGCAAGGCGTACGTCACGATGCTCTCCGAGGGGCTTTCAGTGGTGCTGGCCGGCACCGGGGTGCAGGTGCTCGCGTTGTGCCCCGGTTACGTCCGCACCGAGTTCCATAGCCGCGCCGGGATGGACATGACCGGCAGCCCGTCAGCGTTCTGGCTCGACGCCGACACCGTCGTCCGCGACTGCCTGACCGACCTCCGGCGCGGCCGCACCATCTCCGTGCCAGGCCTGCAGTACCGGGCCCTGGTGGGACTGGTGGACGTGCTGCCTCGCAGTCTGGTCCGGCGCCTGGCCGGGCTCACCGCGCAAGGCCGCACATGACCCAGGCTCGGGTTCGACTGGCCGCGCTGGTCCGTCAGCTGGCGGTGGTGCACGGTCGGGTGACGCTGTCGTCGGGAGCGCAGGCCGACTACTACGTCGACCTGCGCCGGGCCACGTTGCATCACGAGGCCGCGCCGCTGATCGGGCGGCTGGTCCGGGAGCTGACCAGCGACTGGTCCTACCAGGCGGTGGGCGGCTTGACCCTGGGTGCCGATCCGGTCGCGGCTGCCGTGCTGCACGCGCCCGGCCCCCCGGTTGACGCCTTTGTGGTGCGAACTGCGACCAAGCCGCACGGGATGCAGCGGCGCATCGAGGGCCCCGACGTCGCCGGCCGTCGGGTGCTCGTGGTGGAGGACACCTCCACCACCGGCGCCTCGGTGCTCACCGCCGTGGCGGCGCTGCGCGAGGCAGGGGCCGACGTCGTCGGCGTGGCCACCGTGGTGGACCGCAACACCGGCGCCCGCGAGGCCATCGAAGCAGCTGGGTTGCCTTACCGCGCAGTCCTGAGCATGACCGACCTAGGGTTGCGGTGAGCTAGCGTTTCGGTGTCCGCCCAGCGGTAGATGCTCTCCAGTTCACGCAGTGATCACGAATTGGGAAGAATCAACCGCGTTGACCGCGGCTCAGTCTTCCGAGATCGCGATCATGATCCCCATTGGTGCACCCGGCACGGCATCGCTCAGCGCGGCCGCGGGTCGGATCGAGCGCACAGTGACTAGGGTCGCCGTTGTGGGCAGCGAGTTA
>DASUII010000304.1:0-2576 GCA_036279835.1 Pseudonocardiaceae bacterium | reverse complement strand
GCCCGGTACATCGGCTCGGTGAGGCGGCCCTGCGACTCGAGCCAATGATCGGACTGCTCGCGCAGCCCGTCTATCGAGTGCTCGGCGAAGAACGACGTGTCGACACGCTTGCGGGTCGCCTCCCAGGCGACCGCCTTGGCGCCGTTCTCACAGAACTCGGCGGCCTTGCGCCGATCCGGATCGGGCCACGCGCAGCTCGGACAGTCGAAGCCGTCTATGTGGTTCATCTTCAGCAGGGTCTGCAGGCTGCGCCGGGGCCCCATCTCATCAAGGGCGTACTGCACGCTGTGCGCGATGCCGGGCAGGCCGACGGCTGACCGTTTCGGCTGCCCGACGTGTACGTCCTCGGCCATGTCTCCAATGTAGTTGCGTTGGAGAGCAACGCGGTGCGCGTCCCGGCCGCGCGTCTGTGTTGATCTTGGGTGCGCCACGAGCGCGGAAGGGGGGCGCGGTAGGTAGCCCTTCTGGATGCGGTGCTGTGTAGGTGATGAAGGTTTTGTGGCCCTTCGGCGTCGCCCTTCGGGGGGAGGCGTCAAACCACCTCATGCTGCGTTGGCTGAAGACCGTCGTGGTGAGCGATGAGGAAAAGGCACCCGGTGAGGTGTCAGGTGGGGATCAGGAAGGCGAGCGCGAGCGAACCGCTGTTGACGTGTCGAAACAACTAGTTGGCATCGAAACCGGGGAGATCAAGAGTCTCCGGGATGAGCCTGGCGGGTGCCCGAGTTCCTGGCCAGGCGGTGTCCGGCATGTAGGCGGCGCGAGCCTGGTCTGCGGCTCCTGCACGGAACGTGGGAAGGCCGGTGTCGATATGGCCCCCGGTGGTGATGGAGTGCCGGGTGGTGAGAGGGAGCGCGTCGAACGGTGGAGGCCGGAGGCGTTGAGTACCGATGCGGCATCGGCTGGCGGACCGGCTCGTAGTAGTGCCGAAGCCTCCGTAATGGGGGTGGAGCGAAGGGGCCGGCTCATCTGGAGGTTTGTTCGCGCGAGCAACCGGACGGCGGAAGTCGTCTGGGAGGAGACGAGTGAGCAGGTCGGGTCCGATGAACAAGTCGTTTGTTATTTCCAAACAGCTGGTGTGGGAGGCGTACCAGCGGGTCAAGGCCAACCAGGGCGCTGCCGGGGTGGACGGGCAGTCGGTCGAGGTGTTCGAAACCGATCTGAAGAACAACCTGTATCGGATCTGGAATCGGATGTCGTCGGGTACGTACTTCCCGCCGCCGGTGCGGGCGGTGGCGATCCCGAAGCCGCATGGTGGCGGGACGAGGTTGCTGGGGGTGCCCACGGTCGCGGACAGGATCGCGCAGACCGTGGCGGCGCTGACGTTGGAGCCGCGCACGGAGCAGGTCTTCCACCGCGACTCCTACGGATACCGGCCAGGCCGCTCGGCGTATCACGCGCTGGCGGCCTGCCGGGAGCGGTGCTGGAAGAAAGACTGGGTGCTCGATTTGGATATCCGGTCGTTCTTCGACTCCCTGGACCACGATCTCGTCGTCAAAGCGGTGGCCGCCAACATCACCACCGACCAGCGTTGGGTGCTGCTGTATGTGAAGCGGTGGCTGAGCGCCCCGCTGCAGCTTCCCGACGGCAGCCGCCAGCAGCGGGACCGGGGCACCCCACAAGGGTCGGCGGTCTCGCCGGTGCTGGCCAACCTGGTGCTGCACTACGCGTTCGATCTGTTCCTGGTTCGGGAGTTCCCAACCGTGACGTTCGAGCGGTATGCAGACGACGCGGTGGTGCACTGTGCGACCGAGCGGCAAGCCCGCGAGGTGCGCACAGCGTTGGCCGAACGGCTGGCGGGTTTAGGGTTGCAACTGCACCCGGACAAGACCCGGATCGTGTACTGCAAGGACGACCGGCGGCGCGGCTCCTACGAGCACACGTCGTTCACGTTCCTCGGCTACACGTTCCAGCCGCGAGGGGCCAAGACCCGCGACGGGAGGCTGAACGTCAGCTTCCTGCCCGCGGTCAGCACCGCCGCGCTGGTCAAGATGAGCGCGGTGGTACGCCACTGGCGGCTGCACCTGTGGACCATGCGCAGCCTGGACGAGCTCGCCGACTGGCTCAACCCAGTCGTGCGGGGCTGGATGAACTACTACGGCCGGTTCCGCCGGTCGGCGTTGTTCCCCCTCCTACAGCGCATCAATACCTACCTGATGCGCTGGGCTGGCCGGAAATACAAGCGACTGCAGTCCTACAAGCGGTTCAAGACGTGGTGGTTCGGGATCCTCGATCGAGACCCCGACCTATTCGCGCACTGGCGCTGGGTCCGCACGTTCGCCGGATTGAGATGAAGAAGAGCGGAGTGACGGGAGACTGTCACGCTCCGTTCTGTGGGAGCCCGGGGGTGCGATCCCCCCGGGCGACCCGACAGTGGCTGCCGCCCTTCCTGCCCCAACCCTTCATCCTTGGTTCGAGCGTATCGGTGGGCGCATCCCGGCTTCCGTCGGTCGGGTCCCGGTAGAGCTCGATCAGGTCGGTTAGGTCGGGATCAGTGGACGCTGCGAGTGTTTCGAGCATGGTCATGGTCGCTGCTCCTTGTCAGTTGGTGATGTCGTGCAAGGCGTGCACGGGCGCTT
>DASUII010000303.1:0-9747 GCA_036279835.1 Pseudonocardiaceae bacterium | reverse complement strand
CGGTCGCTGCCGGCGACGTCGCTGTCGGGTCGATCGCTGTCAGGCTGGGTGCGCGCGGCCACGCGAGCCATCGTCTGCCGCCGCTGGCGTCGGGTCGGATGCGCCGGCCAGATTTCTTCGATAGCGCTGTTGAACTCTGCGCCGAGCAGGATCGCCATCGCGATGAAGAACGAGAACAGCAGGTATGCGATGGGAGTGGCGAGCGCCCCGTAGGTGTACCCGGTGCCAGATACCCATGCGATGTAGAACCGCAGCCCGGTGCTGGTGATCAGGAATACCGCCATCGCCAGTAGGGCGCCCGGAAGCCCGCGGTGCCACGGCAGCTTGTTGGGTAGCACCACCTTGTAGAGCGTGGCCAGCCCGACCATCAGCAACACGCCGAGCCCGGGGTAGTAGAAGATGTTGACCATAAGCGTCACCGTGGGTCGCACTGCCGCCGGCAACAGGTCGGGTATCAGGTCCGGGCCCAGCGCGGTCAGCGGTAGTACGAACACCGATCCGATCAGTGCCACCGCGTAGAGCAGCAGGGCGAAGATTCGTTGCCACACCGGGTGGCGGACGGTGTGCTGTTGATAGGCGGCGGTGATCGAGTCCACCAGGGATGCCAGCGCCGACGAACCGGCCCACAGCGAGATGACGAACCCGACCGACACGATCGAGCTGTGCCCCTGGGTGAGGATGTCCGACACCGTCGGACGGATGATCTCGTTGACCACATCGGCGCTGAACACCGTGGTGGCCCACCGCACGATTTCCCGCTGCGCAGCCTCGACCGTGGCCGGGCCGAACCAGCTGGTGACGAAGCCGAGGCTGCCCAGCATTCCCAGCAGCAGCGGCGGCAGCGACAGCGTCATCCAGAACGCTGCCTGGGCGGACAGCGAGATGAAGCTGTCGCTCCAGGCCTTTGTCGCGGTCCGGGAAATCAAGCGCAGCGGGGCGCGCCGGGCGGTGGACTCCACGGGAGTATCCATGTCGCCTCCCAGGATGGTCCATTCGCCGGAGTCCGCACAGCATGACCCGCCGGGGCCGGTAGCGTGCGGCTACCCCAGCCCGTGAGTGGCGATGAGAGCTATCGCTCGTATCGCCACTCACGAGCGCGTCAGCGCCCGCCGAGCAGAAGGAGTGCCCCGCCCGCCGTGTCCCGCCCCGCCGAGACCACCGCCGTTGGCACCTCTTCGCGCCAGCCATTGCGCGCCTGGCAGCGCAGAGCGCTGGCCCGGTACCTGGCCACTGCGCCCCAGGACTTCCTGGCGGTCGCCACGCCGGGTGCCGGCAAGACGACCTTCGCCTTGCGAGTGGCAGCGGAGCTGCTGACCGACCGGACCGTGCACGCGGTGACCGTGGTCACCCCGACCGAGCACCTCAAACATCAGTGGGCGGCCGCGGCCGCCGAGGTCGGCCTGGCCCTGGATCCCGATTTCCGCAACTCGGTGGGCGCCACCTCCCGCGACTACCACGGTGTCGCGGTCACTTATGCCCAGGTCGCGGCACACCCGACGCTGCATCGGGTGCGGACTGAGGGTCGCGCCACCCTGGTGGTGCTCGACGAGATCCACCACGGCGGAGATGCCAAGAGCTGGGGTGACGCCATGCGGGAGGCCTTCACGCCGGCGGTTCGCCGGCTCGCCCTGACCGGAACCCCCTTCCGCAGCGACGACACTCCGATCCCGTTCATCAACTATGAACCCGATAGCGCCGGCGCGCTGCGCTCCGTCGCCGATCACTTCTACGGGTATTCCGAAGCGCTGGCCGACGGGGTGGTCCGGCCGGTGATGTTTCTCGCCTACTCCGGGGAGGCCCGCTGGCGAACCAGCGCGGGGGAGGAGTACTCGGCGCGGCTGGGCGAGCCGCTCACCGCCGAGCACACCGCCCGGGCCTGGCGCACCGCGTTGGATCCGGCGGGAGAGTGGATGCCGGCGGTGCTCAGCGCCGCGCACACCCGGCTTACCCAGCTACGTGCCGGCGCGCTGCCCGACGCAGCCGGGCTGGTGATCGCCACCGACCACACAGCCGCGCGGGCCTACGCTGGGATCTTGGCAATGATCACCGGTCGGGAGCCCGTGGTGGTGCTGTCCGACGACCCATCGGCCACCGGACGGATCGCGGCGTTCGCCGACTCCGACGAGCGCTGGCTGGTCGCGGTCCGGATGGTGTCCGAAGGCGTTGATGTGCCCCGACTCGCCGTCGGCGTGTACGCGACATCGGCAGCCACCCCGCTGTATTTCGCCCAGGCGGTGGGCCGGTTCGTCAGATGTAGGCAACCCGGCGAGACCGCGACGGTGTTCCTGCCCAGCGTGCCGGTGCTGTTGCGGCTGGCCAGTGAACTCGAGAAACAGCGCGATCACGTGCTCGGTGCACCGCACCGGGCTGCGGAAGGCTGGGATGACGAGGCGCTCGCGCAGGCCAACGTGCAGCGCGACGAACCCGGCGAGCACGAGCGGGCGTTCACCGCGTTGGGCGCCGACGCCGAGCTGGATCAGGTGATCTACGAAGGGGCATCCTTCGGCACGGCCGCCTTCGCCACCTCCGAGGATGAGCAGGACTACCTCGGCCTACCCGGGCTGCTGGAACCCGATCAGATGCGGGCGCTGCTGCGACAGCGCCAGCAGCAGCAGTTGGGCCGCGCGACGGAGCGCTCGGTCGGACGCTTGGCCGAGTCGTCGGCGAAGGCCCAGCCGCCCACGGTGCGCCAACGACTCACCGAGCTGCGCCGGGAACTCAACACCCTCGTAGCCATGGCCCACCACCGGACCGACCGGCCACACGGAGCGATCCATCAAGAGGTCCGCACCGCGTGCGGCGGCCCTCCTACGGCCATGGCCACCGTCGAGGATCTCGAGAAACGCATCGCCTACCTGCGTTCCCGATAGCTGCACGGCGGTCCACTAGCTATGCCGGAGCGAAACCGTCGATCTTGGCGGCCATGACGAAGTCGCTTTCGGTCAGACCGCCGGCGTGGTGCGTCGTGAAGGTCACCGCCAGCTTGCCCCAGCTGACCTCCAGGTCGGGATGGTGGCCCTGAGACTCTGCCAGCAGGGCGATCTGGGTAGCCAAAGCGAATGGTTCCCGAAAGTTCGAGAACGTGAAGACCCGACGGATCACTTGATCAGTGTCGCGTTCCCAGGCGGCATCGATCTGCCGGTGCAGCTTGGCCGCCTGGGCTTCGTCGAGTCGGGGAGAGTCGGGGGCGCAGTCTTTGCAGCTCTGCGTAGCGAGTTCTGGGGCGCTCATACAATCAAGCTATCCCGCTTGGCTAGTCGTCGCTGACCTGGATGTCCGCCGCGAGCTCCTTCAACTTCGACGAGTGCTCGCGGGCGTGGTGGTTGCAGAACAGCAGTTCTCCACCTGAGGGCAGCACTGCTCGGACGCGGGCAGCGGCGCTGCACCGGTCGCAACGGTCGGAGGCAGTCAACTCAAGGCGGGTAAGCGTGCTGGTCATGGCTTCTCCCTCCGTCGTGCCTGATCTTTGCGACCAGGCCGGGTCACACCGGCTGCAGTACTCACGGGAGCCACCCGTCAACCCTGACATCGCATCCCAAGGTCCCACTGTTGCAGACGAACGCTGTCCGCGCTGTGTTCCCGAGGTGACCATTGTGTGTCTGGAGCTAGTACCGCACCCCTGCGCCGTCGCGCGCAAGAGCGAGTCAGGATTGGGTGCTGGACACTATGTGCAACAGGGTTTCGGGTCGGAATGTTCCTGCTCCGCTGCTGTTCGTGGCGGGCGGCTGCTCGATGTACCTCGGCGCCGCGCTTGCCGTGGTGCTGTTCAACCGGGTCAGCCCAGCAGGCTTGGCATGGTTGCGGATGCTGGTCGCGGCGCTGGTCCTACTGGCCTGGCGGCGCCCGGATCGCGCGGCTTGGGGTGGCAGCCGGCTGGGCGTCGCGGCTTGCTTCGGAAGCGTGACGGGGCTGATGAACGTCGCGTTCTACGAGGCCATCGCGCGCCTGCCACTCGGCACTGCGGTTGCCGTGGAGTTCTGCGGACCGGTGGCGGTGGCCGCACTGGGCTCTCGCAGCGTGCGTGACGTTGTGGCGCTGGTGCTGGCCGCAACTGGAGTGGCGCTCATCGCCGATGTGAGGTTGGCCGCCAACCGCGCAGGGTTGCTGCTGGCGCTGCTCGCCGCGCTGATGTGGGCGGCATATATCGTGCTCGGAAAGCAGGTAGCCCGCGGCGGAAGCGGGCTGGACGACATGACCGTCGGGTTCACCTTCGCCGCGGTGCTGCTGTGCCCGCTGGCGCTGGGCACGGGCCCGGCCTGGGGTTCGCCGACCCTGCTGGTCATGACCGCTGGCGTGGGAGTGCTCTCCACGGTGCTGCCCTACGCTTTGGACCAGGTGGTGCTGCGCCGAGTCGATCACGCTCAGTTCGCGCTGCTGCTCGCGCTCCTGCCGGCGGTGGCTTCGGTGGTCGGGCTGGTAGTGCTGGGTCAGCTGCCGCATCCGATGGAGGCTGCGGGCATTATCGCCATCGCATTGGCGGTCGCTGCTGCACGCTAGCCTTGGCCACAAGCATGGTGAGCCGGGCGAGCGGGTGGGAGGATCGACATGGTCGATGCGCGGGCGTTGGCTGCGGACCTGGCCGCTTACGGCGTCGTCGGGGTGACCATCGCGTGGGCGGACAACAACGGGATACCTCGCTCCAGGACAGTGCCGATCGCGTCGCTGCCCCAGGTGGCCACCCGCGGCGTCGGGGTGAGCACGCTGTTCGCGGTGTTCGACACCCACGACGCGATCACGTTCGCCCATCAGGGTCTGGCCACCCCGTCCGGCGACGTCCGGTTGGTGCCGGACCTGCGTGGGCTGACTCGGCTGGCCGGGCAGCCTGCGTTGGCGTGGGCTCCGGGCCGGCAGATCGCGGTGGACGGCTCGCCGTGGCCATACGACCAGCGTGGGGTACTCGAAGCCCAGGTGGAGGCGGCCGCCGCGGAGGGCCTGGAGATCAAAGCCGGCTACGAGCTGGAGTTCGTCCTCACTCAGGCCAGCGATCTCGACGGGGAACCTCGGCTGGCCTACCAGGCCCCCGCCTACAGCCCGCACGCCCTGCTGGCGGTGGACGAGTTCGTGGCTGACCTGCTGGCCGACCTGGCGGACAACGGCGTGCCGGTCAACCAGCTGCACGCTGAGTACGGACCGGCTCAAATGGAACTGAGCATCGTCGCATCCGATCCGATCACCGCCGCGGATCGGCAGCTGCTGGCTCGCCAGACGATCCACGCCGCGGCCAGGTCACATGGTCTACGGGCCTGTTTCGCGCCGCTGTTCACGGCTGCCGGCGTAGGCAACGGCTGGCACCTGCACACCTCGGTGTGGCGGGGCGAACGTAATCTGCTGACGAGCGCCGACGCTGCACTCGACCGCCCTGGCCCCGGCGGCGCCGGCTGGCTTGGCGGATTGCTCCGCGACCTGCGCGCACTGGCCGCGATCACCGCGCCGAGCGTGCCGTCACTGGCCCGGCTGCGGCCCGGATACTTCGCCGGCGCTTACCAGTTCTGGGGGGCGGAGAACCGTGAGGCACCGCTGCGTTACGTCCTCGGTTCGAAGCTGCTCGGTGCCGGCCACGCCAACGTCGAGCTCAAGGTCTCCGATGCCTCAGCTAACCCGTACCTCGCGCTGGCCGCAGTGATCGCGTCTGGTGTGGCGGGACTGCGCGACTGCACCGACCCCGGCGAGCCGATCCAGGCCGATCCCGGTGGGTGGAGCGAGCAGGACCGTGCGGCCCGTGGCCTCACCCGGCTACCAACTACACCCGCCGAGCAGGAAGAAGCGCTCAGCGGTTCCAAGCGGCTCACTGCGATGCTCGGTGAGCCGCTGCTCGGCGCGTTCCTCGCGGTGCGCCGGTCCGACGCCGCATGGGCCGCGGACCGACCGCTGGATGATGTCGTGGCCGCGCACCGCTGGCGATATTGAGCCGCTCACTCCAGGGTGTCGCCCGCCCATGCCTGCAGCAGCGCCTCGGGAATGCCCCACCAGCCCAAGGGTGTGAGCCGCTCGTTCTTGTCCACGGCGCCAAGGACCTGCCACTGCTCCACGACGGGGATGAACCACCCGGCTAGCACGCGGACGTCGTCATCGTCGTCCGCATCGGCAATAAGTCGGGCAAGGTCCGGGCCAGAGGCCGCCGTCGTGGGTCCGCTACGCGCCAGCCCCGCCACCGCGGCAAGCCAGTCTTCGTGATCGAGAGCGATCCCGGCGACCTCGTCGGCGGCAATATCGTCGGACGGCTCATACACCGGGTTGATCACACCCGCGGCCAACCGCAGCCACAGCCGCGGATCATCGGAGTCCAGATTGTCCGGATCGACGCCACTGTACGCGCGGAGCAGGCTCGTCGACGGCGCCCGGCTCCGCAACGCGGTACGCAGCCTGCGGCAGGCAGCCTGCAGCTCCGAGTCTGGCCGAGGGCGTTCGCCCACGTCGGCAAGGATGTCACGGAGCTCGTCGGCAGCGGCCCGTTCGGCAGCGTCCCACTCGGCGAGAAAGTCGTCGTCCTCCTCGTCGAGCAACTCGTCCATGGGCACCCGGCCGTCGGGCAACGGCGCGGTCATCCAACGTTCCTGCACCGCCACGTACTCCTGCCTCGCTGCCAGATCATCCGCGACCAGCCGATCAGGGTCGATGTCTCCAGTGCGCACGGCCGCCTCGAGGTGCGTGACCAGTAAGTCATGCAACTCGCGGCCGAGCGGTGTGCGTGCGGATTCCTCATCCCACACGTACATCCCAATGATCGCTGTGGGTTCGGTTCCGGTCGCCTCCAGCCAGCCGTGTACATCGCCGACAGTGGCTGCTCCGGTACCGATCCGTCGCAGGACGGACTCGGCGGATCCCCAGAAGCCGGCCGACAACGGATTGCCTGCCGCGAGCAGCTCACGGCGCAAGGTAGGCAGCGCAGTCAGTGCATCCTTCGAGGGCATGCTGAGCATCAGCCGGGCCACATCGCGCCGGGTGAGCGCTGCAGGTGCGCGGTGTGCTCGAGCCAGCAGCCGCGCCGCATCAATTGCCACGCACCGATGCTAGGACGCAGGCGAGGGTAGCGTTGTTCGGGTGCCGAGCATGGTGGAGCGGGCCCACATGATCGCGGAGGAAGTGCTGTTTCCAGCGGCCCTTGAGGTCGATGCTCAAGGAGCCATCCCCGGTAGCCATTTCGACCTGCTTGCCGCACAGGGTTTCTACGGCCTGGCGGGCGACCCCGAGCGCAGCGGGATCGAGGTCGACTTCCCATCCTTGATCAGGATTCTTGAGACGCTGTCAAGCGGGTGCCTTACCACCACTTTCACCTGGATCCAGCACTACAGCGTGGTGCGCGGCCTCACCGGCACAGCGAACTCAGACCTGCGGGAAAAGTACCTCGACGCGGCGATACGGGGTGAACTGCGCGGGGGAGTGTCCTTTGCCGGGGCGATCCCGCAGCCGCCGCGGCTGTGGGCGGCGGCCACCGACGGTGGTTGGTTGTTGACCGGCGAGGCTCCGTTCGTCACCGGCTGGGGCATCGTCGATGTGCTGCAGGTCTCGGCGCGCAACACAGCGCTGCGGGCCGGGCAGCCCACCGGCACCATCGTCACCGGACTGATCGATGCGCAGGCCGGCGCGGGCATCACCGTCGAGCCGCTCCACCTGATCGCGGCCCAAGGCAGCAACACCGTCCGGCTCCGGTTCGCGGACTATGTCCTACCGGCCGAGAAGGTCACCGCCGAGGTCGTGCACAGCGATTTCCTCGCCAACCAGGTGATGAGCTCACGGCGCAGCGCCTGCCTTGCGATGGGGGTCGCTGAGCGGTGCATCCGGATGATCCGCGAGGCGGGGCGACCCGAGGTCGCAGAGCTACTGCGCACGGAGCAGTACGGGATCCGCAGCCGGCTCGATGCTGGACTCGGTGACCCGGAGACGTTGCCAGCAGCCCGCGCCGCCGCGTCTGAGCTCGCCTACCGCGCGGCCGGCGCACTCGTAGTAGCAGTGGGAAGCGCGGGGATCCTGGCGCGCCAGCATGCCCAACGGCTGGTCCGGGAGGCGACGTTCACCCTCGTCGCCGCCGGCCGACCGGAGATCAAGGACAACCTGCTGAAAACGTTCAGCCACGGCCATGGGTAAGCTCACGCGGTGAACGAGCCCAGTTGCAGGCAGTGATCATAACTGGGTGACACGTATCGGGATAAGGGGAGCTGGGATGAAACGTGCGCGTGCGCTGTCCGTTGGGCCGGTGCTCGCAGCGGTAGCGGCCTTAGCGCTGGGATGCTCCGCCGCCACGGGCACCGCTGCACAGCACGACGGTCCCGTCGGCGCGGTCCCCACGGGGTTGGAGCAGTTCTACGGGCAGAACCTGTCCTGGGGCGGGTGTTCCGCGTTCGCCACCACCCCCAGCGACAAGAAATCTTACGCTGACCCAGGCCTGCAGTGCGCGTATCTCAACGTGCCGCTGGACTACGCCAACCCGAAGGGTCGGGCGATCAAGGTCGGCCTGCTGCGCCGACCCGCGTCGGACCCAGCGCACCGCGTCGGTTCGTTAGTGATCAACCCTGGTGGGCCTGGCGGGTCTGGGATGAGCACCGCGGCCAGCCTCGCCGACCAGATCACGAACAACGACATTGGACGACGTTTTGACTTCGTGGGCTTCGACCCACGTGGTGTCGGCTCCAGCAAGCCGCAGGTCGTCTGCCGGACTCCAGCGGAACGCGATGCCGAACGCCTGATGAACCTCAACGTCGACACCTCGCCGGCCGGGGTAGCGCAGACGGAGAATCAGGAAAAGGCCGACGACGCTGGCTGTGTCAACCGCACCGGACAAGACGTACTCGCAAACGGCGGCACGCCTGAGACGATCGGCGACATTGGAAAGCAGGTCCTCGAAAACATCGGCACCCGCGATGTGGTCCGCGACATGGACGTCATGCGGTCAGCGCTCGGGGATGAGAAGCTCACCTACCTCGGTTACTCCTACGGTACCCGGATCGGGTCTAGCTACGCTGAAGCGTTTCCCAAGAATGTTCGTGCGATGATCCTCGATGGCGCTCTCGATCCTGCGCAGGACCAGATTGGTGAGCTTCTCGACCAGGGCCGAGGATTCCAGAAGGCCTTTGATGCATTCGCGGCGTGGTGCTCAGCGCGTCCTGATTGTGGCTTGGGACAGGACAAGACCCAGGCTGTGAGCAAGTTCCAAGCCCTTGTTCGCCCGCTGATCAACAAACCGATCGGTGTGCCCGACGGGCGCAAGCTTTCTTACAGCGATGCCACGATCGGGACCGTTCAGGCGTTGTACCTGTCCGATCTGTGGCCCACCCTCAACCGTGGTCTGGTCGAACTCACGCAGGGCCAGGGGAACATTTTGATGCGTCTTGCCGACATCTACTATGGACGCGGGCAAGATGGTTCCTACTCGACCGAGATGGATGTCTTCCAGGCCGTCCAATGCGTCGACAACCCACCGATCAAAGATCCGAACGTGGCTCGCGATATCGACGCCCAATACCGCAAGGTCGCTCCCTTCCTCGACACCGGTCAACCACCTTCGCCGGCCCTTGACAACTGCGCATTCTGGCCCGTGCCGCCCACCGGCGGCCCGCACGATCCGCATACTCCCGGGTTGCCGACAGTCATGGTGATTTCCACGACCCAGGATCCGGCCACCCCTTACCAGGCCGGCGTGAACCTCGCCCGCGACCTCAATGCACGGTTGCTGACCTACGAGGGCACCCAGCACACCGCCTTCCTGCAAGGCAACACCTGTGTCGACGATGCTGGGATCAGCTACCTCGC
>DASUII010000302.1:0-3994 GCA_036279835.1 Pseudonocardiaceae bacterium | reverse complement strand
GCGCCGAAGCGGTGGCTGGCCTCACGCAGCAGCTCCGGGCGGGCCACCGCGGCGGTGTTGATACTCACCTTGTCCGCGCCGGCCCGCAGCAGCCGGTCCACATCGGCCACCTCGCGGATCCCGCCGCCGACAGTGAGCGGGATGAAGACGCATTCCGCTGTGCGGCGGACCACGTCATAGGTCGTCTCCCGGTCCGCCGAGGAGGCTGTGACGTCGAGGAAGGTCAGCTCGTCGGCGCCTTGGGCGTCGTAGGCGGTTGCCAGCTCCACCGGGTCACCGGCGTCGCGCAGCGCGGTGAAGTTCACGCCTTTGACCACCCGGCCGGCTTCGACATCCAGGCACGGGATCACGCGCACGGCAACGGCCATCCACCCAGCCTATGTGGCGGTCTACCGAGCGGCTGCGAGGGCGTCGGGCAGGGTGAGCGCTCCGGTGTAAAGCGCCTTGCCGATGATCGCTCCTTCCACACCTTCCGGCGCCAGCGCGGCCAACGCAGCCACGTCGTCGGCTCCGGAGACGCCACCGGAGGCGATCACTGGAGCCTTCGTTCGCGCGCAGACCGCGCATAACAGATCCAGGTTCGGGCCGCCCAGCGTGCCGTCCTTAGTCACATCGGTGACCACGTAGCGCGGGCAACCGTCGGCGTCGAGACGCCCGAGTACTTCCCAGAGGTCGCCGCCAGAGGCGGTCCAGCCTCGGGCGGCGAGGATGTGCTGCCCGTCGATGACCCGCACGTCGAGCCCCACCGCGATTTGCTCGCCGTGCTCGGCAATCACTCTGCGGCACCAGTCCGGGTCTTCGATCGCAGCGGTGCCCAGATTGACCCGAGCACACCCGGTAGCCAGCGCTCGCTGCAGCGATGCGTCGTCTCTGATTCCCCCGGAGAGCTCCACCGCGACGTCGAGCCGGCCGACGACCTCGGCCAGCAGCTCGGCGTTGGTGCCCCGCCCGAACGCCGCGTCCAGATCTACCAGGTGGATCCATTCGGCGCCGTCGGCCTGCCAGGCCAGCGCGGACTCGATCGGGTCGCCGTACCACGTCTCGGTACCGGCTTCGCCTTGGGTGAGGCGGACGGTCCGGCCACCGGCGACGTCCACCGCGGGCAGCAGCACAAAACTCACCGGCCTACCCTAGCCTCGGGGTGAGTTGTCCGCCGCGGACACCACCGCCGCACTGCCGTTGCGGTATCAGGACCAGAACTCGTCCCAGGCTTCCTCGTTGTAACCCCGGACTCCGGTGCACTTGCCGTCTCGGAAGCCCCACACATGGACAGAACGATTCTCCAGGGTTTTGCCCGCACGCTGGCCGCGCTTGATGGTCAGCGCGACACCATGTTTATCGTTGGCCAGTATGTCCTGAACCTCGATCCGGAAGGTTCCTCCAGATAGCTCCATCAGCTGGCCGACCCAGCCGAGGACCTCATCCTTGCCTTTGTAGGTGCCCGACACTGGACTCCGGCCGCTGATGTGGTATTCGACGTCATCGGTGAGCAAGCTCATGACCGTTTCCACGTCACCCTTGGCGAACGCTTCGTAGAGGGTCCTGAGTATGTCCTCATGCGCGTGTGACATATCTACACTCCTTCGTGACGTGTGCATTGACGTGCGCGTCGAGCCGTCATGAACGGACCGGTTCGGGGAGAAGCCGGCTGAGCAGCTCCTTGCTCCTGCGTTCCGAAGCGACGATGCACTTCCCGCGGCTGCGCCGGGAGAGTGGTGACCACTCTGTTCGGACTCCAGGAGTGATCCACGCCAATCGCAGACCAGCAGCGCCGCAGATCAGTTGGTCTCAAGCGCTCGCGCGAGCTCGGCCCGTCCCGGTACGCCGAGCTTCTCGTAGGCGGCATGGAGCTTGTTCTCCACCGTCCGGTGCGACAAGCACAACCGCGCTGCGATCTCCCTGTTGGCGAGACCAGCCGCCGCGAGGCGGGCGATCTCAAGCTCCCGGGGGGTAAGGGCAGCCCGAGCCGGAACGGCGGTGGCGAGGGTAGGTGTTCGGGCACCCTCGCAGCGAGCGGCCAGTACGCTGGAGCGTCGCTGCGCGCCGGCTGCGCGGCGCAGCAGCCCGTTCCGGCGCCAGACCACGGCTGCATCGGCGGAGGCCTCAGCAGCAAGAAGCACCGCACCACACTCGTCGAAGGCCGCGGAGCTCGACTCAAGTGCCGGAGCATCCTCCGACGCGAGGGCAGCGGCGTGGGCGGCGCGAGCCGGCGCGAGTGGACCTTCGACGACCGCGGCCAGCTCCCGTAAGCGAGGGGCGGCCATTGCGGCGTGGCCCAGCCGCGCTAGGTCATGCACAGCCGCCGATTCAAGGGTGAAGGCACCGCACTCCTGGGCCATCGCGGCTGCCTCGTGGAGATGCACGCAACCTTGGGCGATGTCACCACCGGCCACCTCCGTCCAGGCCCTCGCCCGCGGCACCTCCGGGCCACTGATCTCAGACGGCGGTACGCCGAGTGCGTCCAGGTCGCAGAGCACGGTCCAGGCGGCCGCGACGTCATGCCGCAGCGCCAGGGCATGCGCGCGGATCGCCAACGCATTGCGAACCCACAGCGGCCACCGCATGTCACGGAAGGCCCCGGCCGACTCCCCGGCGAGTCGCGCCGCAGTCGTCACCCGGCCCTCAGCAAGCGCTACCCAGCCAAGGAACAACGAGAAAAACGACCGTGCCTCCACGGAGCCTTCCTCGACCGCCTTGTCGTATTCGACTCCACCGAGTGCACCGGCCTCGGCCAGGCGCCCAACGTGGAGCATTGCGGCACAACGGATTACCTGGTGCAGATACGGTCCGGACGGCAGCGGTGGTCCGGTGAGCTGGAGATGTGCGGCCAAGCCGCGTTCGCTCGCGTCGATCGCAGCACAGGCTTGTCCGGTCATCGCCATCGAGGTACCAGCGGCGAAGCAAGCCGAGACCAGTGCTCTGCCTGAGACGCGGTCCAGCAGCGGCACGACTACCGCTACAGCGGCCCCATGACGTCCTGACCGCGTCAAGATCCGCGCTCTCTCAGCCGTGATCTCGTCACGGCAGCCGGCATCATCGATGGAGCGTTCGGCCTGTTCGGCGACCTGCAAGGCAGCGTCCGTCTGCTTGAGCCCCCAGTCGAGAACACTGATCCGGGTGTTGGCGAGCAGCGCCCGCCGGACGTCGGTGGTGGCTTCGCCGATGAGCGTCAGGAGCTGCTGGTTGGCTTCCTCAGCTCGGCCCTGAAGCCAGCACACCTGCGCAAGGAGTAGTCCGGCCTCGAAGCCGGCCCCGGCCCCAACAGCCGCGCGAGCCAACCGCTCCGCGAGCGGGAAATCGTATCGTTGCCGTGCTGTCATGGCCGCCGAATACATGACGTCCGGCTGCAAGGAGCCACCGCCCTGCAGGCTCCAGACCGCTAGCCGAAGCCTGTCCTCCCGCCGGCGTGCGCCTACCGCTGTCAGAGCGTCGGCGAGGGCGCGGGCCGACGCCCGGGAACGGAGCAGGGACAGTTGCCCTCGAAGGACCTCGCCGTAGAGCGGGTGAGCGAGCCGTGCGCTAAGCCGCCGGCCGTCCTGCTCAATGCGCACTAGTCCCCGACGCTCGAGCGCCTCCAAATCGACCTGTGCCTCGACGTCTTGGAGAAGCGCCACCTCGAGGGGTTCGCCGACTGCCAGGACTTCGAGCGCTCGGCGACCGGGTTCATCAAGTCCGACCAGGCGAGCCTCGATGATCTCCCTGAGACGGGAAGAGGCAAGAAGCGGGCCACTCAGCCGCCAGACTCCGTCCTCGCGACGCAGCGACCGTGTCTCAAGCGCGCCGAGCACGACCTCTCTGAGGAACAAGACGTTGCCCTGCGTGCGCCTATGCAGTAGGTGCACGGTTGCTCCGGCTACCGGCCCCTGAAGTGCGGCGGTGAGGAGCTCGCCACTCTCATCGACAGCCAAAGGAGGAAGCTCGATCCGTTCGGCGAGCCCGTCCTTCCACAGCGCCATGACTGCATCGGGGACTTGTTCGCCGGAGCGGACAGTGG
>DASUII010000301.1:0-29481 GCA_036279835.1 Pseudonocardiaceae bacterium | reverse complement strand
CCGAGCGCGATCTGGCTGTTCTGGCCGACCGCATCGAGGAGCGGGCGGAAGAGTACCTCGGCGAGTGCGCGGGGCACTCGCCCGATGAGCCGCGCCCGTGGACGGTCGAAGGCACCTCGGTGCCCCTGTCGGCCTTGACCTGCAACCTGCTGAACGAAACGCTCATGCACAGTTACGACATCGCCAAGGCCACCGGACGCAAGTGGAAGATCGAGCCGGCACATGCGGCCATGGTGGTGCGGCAGTTCTTCATCCCGGTGATGCAAACCTGCGAGCCTCGGACGTTTGTCAACGCTGAGAAGGCGGCTGGCCTCCAGGCCACCTACCAGGTGCATCTACGGGGAGACGGTCGGATCAATTTTGTTTTCGATGATGGGTTGCTCAGGGTCGAAGAGCCGTCTGCCCGGCAGGTCGACTGTCATATCCTGGCCGATCCCGCAGCGTTTTTCACGGTGTTCTGGCAGCGCCAGAGCCAGTGGAATGCGATCGCCAAGGGTCAGCTCATCGCCTGGGGTCGCAAGCCGTGGCTGGGGTTGAAGTTCAGGTCCCTGATACGCAATCCCTGACAGAGACGATGGTCACGGCCTTTGAGTTGCGGGATGCTGTGCTGGTGCGCGTCATCGTGCTCGGCGCGGGCGTTGCGGGGTGTGCCGCCGCGCTGGCCTTCGCTCGCGGTGCCCATGATGTGGTCGTACTTGACCGAGGTGACATGCAGTCGTTCGACGGCTGGTCCGCGGACCAGGTGTTTCAGCGGTGGCAACGGCGCGATATCGCTCAGTTTCGGCAGCCGCACAACTTCCTCGGGCTGGCTCGTGCCGTGCTCCGCGACCGCTTCGCGGACGTGTACGCCGCCGTACGTGAGATGGGCGCCACCGAGGTGAAACAACACACCTTCCTGGGCGATGCCGCGAGGGAAGCGGGCGACGAGGACCTGGCCACCGTGGCGTGCCGGCGCCCTGTCTTCGATGCCGCACTGCACACCGCGGTCGCAGCGCAGCCGCGAGTCACCCACCGCAGGACCGAGGTGACCGGGCTGCGCCTGCATCCTCACGGTCACGCTGCGCATGTCGCGGGAGTGGAGCTGGCGAGCGGGGAGTCGCTGACCGCGGATCTCGTTGTGGACGCAGCCGGACGGCGTTCCCGCACGTCGGATTGGTTGTCCGCGGCCGGTGCCCGTCCGCTGCCGTCGGCCAATTCCGAGTGTGGCCTGCTCTACTACAGTCGGCACTATCGGGTCCGCGAGGGCGAGCGCATGCCGCCGTACGCATCGTTGCTCGGCGGACCCCGCGGCGATTTCGGCTACCTGGCCTTCGCGACTTTCCTCGGCGACAATCGCACGTTCTGCCTGTGCATTATGGTCCCGCCCTGGGATCGCGGTTTCCGCGAGCTGCGCGACCCAGCCGCGTTCCACCGAATCGCTGTGCGGCTGCCGGGGTTGGCGGCATGGCTGGAGCCGTCGGACCCGGTGAGCGCTGTACTGCCGATGGGGCAACTGCGAAATCAGCTGCTCGATGTCGTGGACGACGACGGGCCGCTGCTGACCGGGCTGATACCGATCGGGGACGCGCGTTGCCACACCAACCCGACGTACGCATTCGGAGCGTCCTTGTCGCTCTGGCAGGCCGTATGCCTAGCCGACCTGGCTGACCACGCCACCGACGACATAGATCTGGTCACCTGCTTCGAATCCGAGGTGGGCGCTGACGCGTCGGCGCGGTTTCGCGCAGTCAGTGCCGAGGACCGGGACCGCGCCCGGTGGTGGTCCGGCGAACCGATCGACATCACCGACCCCGCCGTCAGCCTCCCGTTGTTCCTGCGTTTCATTGCTTACCCAGCCGCGGCCCGAGACCCCGCCCTGCTGCGCGCCGTGGCGCGCCGGATCAACGCGCTCGACCCGGTCGATCGGCTTGCCGGGGACGCGGAGCTGCTGGACCGCGCCCGCGCGCTGCACGCGGAAACCGCAGCAGATCGGCCCTCGATGCCGCTCCGATCCCCGATTCTCGCCGCGCTCGCTGGTACCGCGGCCGAGTTGACCACCGAACCATACCCCTAAGTCTCACACATTTTGGCATGGGTCGGTATCGAGCGATTCTGGGAGCTGGCGAGCGTCTGTTGCGGTCTCCTGCCATCCGCGTAACCTGTTGATCGCACCCATCAGATCGATCCAACCATGGAAGGGCTGCGCCCCGGTTCCTTCAGCGGGAGTGATTGTGCCGCGGGGGGGCTCGGTGCCACCCAAGCGCAGACTCAACAGAAAGCTGCCCGTGCTCGGGGACTCGGTCCCGGGTTCGTCGCCGGCCATATCACCTCAAGATCTGGTAGTGGCTGTTCCCTGAAAACTGTCGCGGTCATCCAGTAAGATATCGAGACGGCTGGCGTCGCGGTTCTCTCCGAGCCTGCAATATCCATGATCACTTCTGCGGCTGGGCTGGCGCGACAATGCTAAGACGTCTGCGGTAGCGGTTGCCTCCGGAATAACCCTAAGGGTTAGCTCAGCACACTGGTGGTCCTTCGCTTCGACAGGCTCGGCGCGGGTCTGTCGTCCTGTCTGCCGCACTCCGAAGGGAGCCGCTCATGACCGACATCGGTCCTGAGGTACGGAAAGCTAGTGGCACGGTGCGCGGACGGGCTCGTGGTCTTTCGGGGCATTCCATTCGCGCAGCCGCCGGTTGGTGCGCTGCGGTTCGCCGCTCCGCAGTCGCCTCGGCCATGGGATGGGTATGGGACGCGGTTGAGTTCGGCCCGGCACCGCCGCAGTCCGGACCGCTCCGCTCAGCCGGGACCGCCGGCACGGAGTGGCTGACCGTCAACGTCTGATCCCCGGATTTGGGTACTGCCCGGTTGCCGGTGCTGGTGTGGATCTATGGCGGGGCCTACATGTCCGGGCTCCGGATGCCCACGCTGCACCTGGCCCAGGCGCACACCGCTGCCGGTGGCACGGCCTTCCTATACGAACTGCGCTGGCCCGCACCAGCGCGGGGCGGCACCCTGGGTGCCTGTCACGCCCTGGATGTGCTACTGCTGTTCGGCACCTTCTGCAGTCCCTGCGGCCGGATCCTGCTGGGGGTGGAGAAACCCTCCGCTGAGGCGCTCACCCTCGCGGGCGAGATCCGCCGCGCCTGGACGACGTTCGCCGCCCACGGTGATCCCGGCTGGCCCGCCTACCAGGCAGACCAGCAGCTCACCCGACTGCTCGACGTCAACCCGAGTACCGCGCCCTACCCAGAGGAACCCTCCCAGCGGTTCTGGAACGGACACGACCTCCATCCATTCGACCTGCTTTGACGGGCTTGCGGCGCGGGGCTGCCGCGCAGGCGTGCTCCGCCCTAATAGCTGACCCACCGTCCCGGTGTACGCCGCCGCAGGGCTCGGGTGATCTGCGGTCCCGTTCGCAGGGTTGAGTGCCCTCGCTGGCAACGAAGATCGTAGATTAGCGCCAATGTTGCGCCTGACGAAGTCCAGGCGGGCCTCCGCCTCCTCGGAATCTTCGACAGAGGCGGAGGCCATGTCCTGCTGAACGAGGCGGAGCGCAATGGCCCGGCCGCCGGGCGTTATTCGGTGGCCGTCGATCGAGGTGGTGGTGAGACGGCCCGCCCACCGTTGGTAGACCGCGTCGGCAACGACGTCGCAACGCGGGCAAGCCAGTTGTTTGCTTACTCGTCGGAGCACAAGCTCCTCACAGGAAGGAATCTAGACCGAGAGCACACTGGTCGGACGTCTTACAGACGCTGGCTCAGAATGCTGGCGATGAGTTCGCGTTTGCTGTGTACGCCGAGTTTGTCGAGTACCGCTTTGACATGGTCTCGGACGGTGTAGGTCGAGATGTGCAGTTGTTGGGCGATTTCAGTGTTGGGCAGGCCGTCGAGGAGCAGCCGCGCTAGCTGGCGTTCGCGAACAGTGAGCCCGTGGGCGTGGAAGACCAGGGCGGCGACATCGGCGGGTGGGGCGCGCTGGATGGTGACCCCGACGGTGCCCGGCGGGACGGTCATCCCAGTGAGGTGGGACGCGTGGATGGTCAGCCAGTGGCCGGCCGGCGTGCGGGTCCGCACTCTGGCGGCGGCCGGCGCAGCGGTGGGGGTTGCGCCGGAAGGTCCGGGCAGGGAACGCAAACGGGCGGCCACCGAAAGGACCGGCGTAGGGGCGGGAAAGAGCGCCTCGGCGGGGATGGCGTAGGAACGGAGCAGGGCCAGCCACTGGTCCGCCTCCGCGGTGGTGGCTTGGATTGCATTGTGGGCGTCGAGGATCAGGATGCCGGGGCCGGACGGCACATCGGTCGTCGGTGAGCTGACACAGGTCAGCGCCGCGCGGAGGGCTTTGGCCATGGGCACGGCTAGCCGGAGCAGGAACTCGGCCTCTTCGGTGGTGAAGTGTCCACCGGCGCGGTCGCGGAGCAGCTCCAGGTAACCCCAGCAGTATCCGTCTGCGGACAGCGCCAGGCGCAGCTCGTCGCCGATGCCGTGAGGGTGATACAGCTCTCGCCAGCGGGTGCTGCGGCACAGGTCACCGGCGGTCGTCTGGCTGAGCACACCGATGGCCGGACCAGCACTGTCGGCCAGCGTGAGTAGCCGGTCCAGGTCGTCGCCACCGTATTCCAAGGCCAGGAAGCGTCCTATATCGGCGGCGGCTGGGCTGTCGCCGGTCCCGGACGACACCAGCTGGCTATCCGGATCGGCAAACGCCCAACACCAGGAATCGAACGGCAGCGCCCGGCGCAGCAGCGAAATCAACTCCTGGCGCAAGGTGAGCGTGTCACGGCGGCGGCTCTGTGACAGGCCCAGTACCAGCTCCTGGGTACGGGTCGCTGCGGTGCTGTGCATGGTCAGGTTCCCCCGTTTGTCCTGGCCACAACTCTACCCGCCAGCAGCGACGGTATCCCCCCCAGACGGGATAGACCTCCTTCGCCGGCGCCCGCAGTATTTGCGTAACGAGCCGCAGAACGTGCCTGAGATCTGGCACCGAACGAATAGGCCTATCATGACTGAGATCGATTTCACCGGTTTCCTACTCGCCCACAGGTGCATGCGCCGGGAATACGGCCGGCTCGCTGAAGCCGCCTGCCAACCCCGGAACGTCGGACACCAGGCGCTGATCGAGGAGCAGATCGCGGTCACGCTGAGCGTGCTGCACCACCACCACGCCGAGGAAGATCGTTGGCTGTGGCCCACCCTGCGGAAACGAGCGCCAGCGGCCACGCCCGCGCTAGATCGGCTAGAGGCCCAGCACACGCAGCTCGACCCGCTGATCGCCACGGCCGGGGACGCCTCGCGACCGCTGCCGATGCGCGCGACCGTCCTCGCCGAGCTACAGCAGGCGGTCAACGCTCACTTCGACGAAGAGGAACGGGTAATCCTGCCGCTGAGCAGCGCACACATCAGCGCCGAGGAGTGGGACGCCTTCGGCGAGCGGGCGCTCGCGTCGATCCCTCGCCAGTACATGCCGATCGTGCTGGGCTGGGTGTCTAGCGAAGCTACCTCCCAAGAGTGGCCGCCGGTGCGCCAGATGCTGCCGCGGCTGGTGCGCATCCTGGCCCAGGTGTTCTGGATCCCGGCCTACGCCAAACGCAGTCGCCGACTCTATTCTCAGCCTGTCGAAGAAGCCTTGGGACCTGGGCAGTCTCCGACGCCGCGCTAGGCGGCGAATCGGTCGGTGGCGTCCGAAAATCAGCGAGTTCTCGCTCGTTCGAGTGGTGTTGGACGTTGTGGCTCAACTCGGTATTTTTTGTCGTGCTGGCTCCCTGTGATAGCTGTGAATACGGTGCACGATCGGCGGAGGTGCGGCCGTGGTGGATGGTGGGCAGCCGTTGGAGCGCGAGGCGCTGCTGGCCGCGGTCACCGGTCTTCTGGACGGAGTGCGGGCTGGGCGCGGTGCGGCGTTGTTTGTGGTGGGGGAGGCTGGCCTGGGTAAGACGACCAGCCTGTCCCAGGCCAGGATGCTGGCGGCTCCTAGGGTACGGGTGGGGTTGGGTCGCGGCGATGTGATGGAAACCTCGCTGCCGTTCGGCGTGCTGGCCGCAGCGCTGGGTGCGGTGGGCAACCACGATCTAGTCGTGTCCCCGCCGGGGGACGCGGGGGTTAATGAAGTGCGCGCGGCCCGTTTCTATGCGGTGCTGCGTTGGTTGGAGCACACCCCCGGTCCGGTGCTATTGGCCCTGGATGACCTGCATTGGGCCGATCCGGACTCACTGGCCTTGCTGTCGTTTCTGTGCCGTCGACTGGATGGGTTGCCGGTGGCGGTGATGGGCACGTTACGGCCATGGCCGCCGGCTGCGCATGAACTGATCAGCGCCCTGGCCCACGACGGTGATGCGAGAGTGCAGCGGTTGGCGCCGCTGAGCGCGGAGGCTTCGGCGGTTGTGCTGGCGACCCGGCTGGGTCGGCCGGTGACCCACACCGTGGCCGAAGGGGCGGCGGCGCTGTGTGCGGGAAACCCGCTGCTGTTGGAACAGGTCGCGGCGTCTGTCAGCGCCCCCGGGTCGCAGCCTTGTGCCTTGATGGGGACCGATGCAGCGGTCAGCGCGGAGGGGATCGTATTGACCCGCTTCGCGGGTCTGCCGCCGGAGGCACTGCGCGTGGCCCGGGCGGCCAGCATGCTGGGTACCAGGTTTCGCCCGGCACTGGCCACGGAGGTGGCCGGACTGGACGGGCGGCAGGCCGAGGCGGCGCTGTCGGCGCTGTGCCGTAGCGGGCTGGTGCGCGCGGACACGGATACGACGGCGGCGTTTGTGCATCCACTGTTCGGTCAGAGCCTGTACCACGACTTGGCGGCCCCGGTGCGGGTCCGGCAGCACGCCCGGGCCTTCAGCGTGCTGTGTGCGCACGGACTGGAAGCTGAAGCCGCCGAGCACGCTATCCGGGCTGACCTTCTTGGCGACCCGGCTGCGATCACGGTGATTGAGCGGGCTGGTCGGGCCGCGCTGGCGACCGGGGCGCTGGGAACCGCGGTCGAACACTTGCGCTGCGCGGTCCGGCTGGCCGGGGATCGGCCCAGCCCGACGCTGCTGTTAGCCCTTGGAGACGCGCTCCAGGCGAGCGGCCGGCCTGGCAAGGCGATCCAGGTGTATGACCGGCTGCGTACTCAGGCTGATCCGAGTCCGGCTGAGCGGGTGCAGACCCTGCGGATGCTGGGTCGTGCGCTGTTCTTCACAGGCGCACATGAGCAAGCTATCCAACGGTTCGCCGAAGCCGCCGCGCTGGCCGAAACCTGCTGCAGCGAGACCACTGTTGCCGAAGTGCTGCTCGATGACGCGGTCACCTCCTACCTGATCCTCGGTCCGACCCATTCACTACCGCGCGCGACACGAGCCTACGAGCTGACCCGCGGCTTCGCGGGGCCGTTACGCCGACAGGCCACCGCGGCGTGGGGGTTTCTTGCCCTGCTGGGAGGGGACCCTGCGGGTCTGGCGGCCTGTGAAGCCGCCGCCGCTGATCTGACGGAGGGATCAGCCGAGCTGGCTGAGTTGTTCTGGGGGGTCGGTCCGTTGAGCCTCCTAGCGCTGGCCGCCCAGTACACCGAGCGCTTCGCCGACGCCGAACACGCCCTCGCCGGTGCCCTTGGCCCTGCCAACCGGGTCGGCGCCCCGGTGGCAACAGTCGTGTATCTGGCCCTCCGGGCGGGTCTTGCGACGCGGCAGGGCCGACTGTCCGATGCGATGGCAATAGCAGAGCACGTCAGCGCATCGGCCGAGCTGACGCGCTACGGCGAAGTAATGGCCATCTTCGGTCGCCTCGAGGGCCTGCTGGCGTTCGGGCGGCTGGCCGAGTGTGCGGAATTGTGTCAGCGGGCCGAGGCGCTCGCGTCCGCTCGAGGCCAGTCCTATCCACTGTTGCACCTGTGGCACATGCGCGCCCGGCTGTTGCACGAGGCCGGGGACCGGTCCGGTGCTTGTGAGCTGTATGCGCGGATCGAGCAGGTGACTATCCGATTGGGAATAGCCGAGCCGTGCGCGGTGCCCTGGGGTCGCCATGCCGTGGTCGCCTACCTGGCCAACGACCGGCCGACCGACGCCCGTCGGGTGATCGACTGGTTGGAGCGCGGTGCCGCGCGGTTACCCTGTCGCTGGCCTCGGATCGCCGCCGCCACCGGTCGCGCGATGCTGGCCGAGGCCGACGGCGACCTCGAAACCGCCGAGAAGCATCACCTGGCCGGGCTGGCCCTGCATGAGCAGGTCGAGCTGCCGCTGGAACACATCGAGACCCTGCTGAGCTACGGCTCATTCCTGCGCCGCCGCGGGCAACGCGCGCGAGCCCGCCCTCACCTGGCCCAAGCATTGAAGATCGCGGAGAAGTGCGGGGCGACCTGGCTGGCCGACCAGGCCCACGGCGAACTCACCGTCGCCGGCGGCCGTCGCGGCCGCACCTGCGACGACCCCACCCGGCTGACTGCCCAAGAGCAACGCGTCGCCCGGCTAGCCGCCGCGGGCCATTCCAATAACACGATCGCCGCCCAGCTATCCCTGTCGAGCAAGACCATCGAATACCACCTCGCGCAGGTCTACCTCAAACTCGGCATCAACTCCCGCCGCCAACTCATGACCGGCCACCACAACGTCTAACCCAATGTCCCTAAGTTAGTGGCCCGTCAACCAGCTATGATCACAGTGATCAAGGACTGCTCCTGCCCTTTAACTACGTGCATTGACCTCTAATCAGTGCGGTCACCCCGCTCGGGAGCCCTTCGAGGGCGAGGGTCACCCTGGCGTGCTCTAACAACTGGGGTTGTTCCGGAGGAAACGTGACTCTCGGCAGCCTCGGAGGACCACGACGGCGGCCGCGTCGCTCTCACGGTTTTTCCCGAACCTCGCGGCGACTAACAGTAGTCTTGTGTCGCGCATCGCACCATAAGTGTCTAGGGATACTTCTGATGCTCTGACCGCACCTGTGGTCCGACACTAGATCCGGATAACCCAACGCTGGTGACGTGTTGGTGCACGGCTGGGTGTGGGGAAAATGGCCGAGATCGATAGATGTCCGGGCGGTGGTCATGACTATGGGGTTTCACGAATTCGTCATAGTGTCACCATTCGTCGCACTCATGGAACATTTGTCATGAACGCCCGCTTGGATTGTACGGCTGCGTCGTTGCGGGAACGACTGGCCGGTCTGTCAGAACCTGAGCGGGCGAGCGTTCTCCTTGCTTTCATCCGCGCTGAGGTAGCCGCCGTGGCGGGTGAGAAGACACCACTGATCAATGCGGAGTTCCCGTGGCGGCGGCTGGGGATCTACCGGGAGGTCGCCACAGAGCTGCGCGGACGCCTCGCCGCCGCGGCGGGCCTACGGATACCGGCCACCGTCTTCTTCGACTACCCGACACCCGCCGCGCTGATGGGTTATCTGCGCGCTGAGCTCCTCGGTGAACGGATCGCTCTAGCACCGCCGGCGCCGGAGGGGACCAGACCCGGCGACGACCCGGTCGCCATCGTGGGAATGGCGTGCAGATTCCCGGGGGGCGTGCGCTCGCCGGAGCAGCTGTGGCAGTTCGTGGCCGCGGGCGGGGACGCGGTCTCGGATTTCCCGGAGGGTCGCGGATGGGATCTCGACGCGCTGCAGCACCCCGACGTCGAGCGGTCGGGCAGTACCTATGTGCGCGGCGGTGGCTTCCTGCCTGACGCGGACCAGTTCGACCCCGGGTTCTTCGGGATCAGTCCCCGGGAAGCGACCGCGCTCGACCCGCAGCAACGGTTGTTGCTAGAAACGTCGTGGGAAGCCCTGGAGCACGCTGGAATCGATCCGTTTTCGCTCAACGGCACCAGGACCGGCGTCTATGTCGGTATTGCCTACCGGGACTATGGCCCCCACTGGCATGAGCCACCCAAGGGCTATGCGGGCCAGCTGCTCACGGGTGCGCTGGCCAGCGTGGCGTCGGGACGCATCTCCTACACGCTCGGGCTGGAAGGCCCCGCCATCACGGTCGATACGGCATGCTCCTCCTCGCTGGCCGCGCTGCACCTAGCCGTTCAGGCGCTGCGCGCGGGGGAGTGCTCACTCGCGCTGACCGGCGGGGCGACCGTGATGGCTACCCCGGGGCTTCTCCTGGAGTTCAGCCGCAAGCGCGGCCTGGCTCCGGACGGTCGCTGCAAGTCCTTCTCGGCCGACGCCGACGGCACTGGCTGGGGTGAAGGCGCCGGCATGCTCGTCGTGGAGCGGCTCTCCGACGCCCACCGCAACGGTCACCGCGTCCTCTCACTGGTCCGCGGCTCGGCTCTCAACCAGGACGGGGCGAGCAATGGCCTGACCGCCCCCAACGGACTCGCCCAGCAAAAGGTCATCCGGCAGGCGTTGGCGAACGCCGGACTATCGCCCCAGGAGGTTGACGCCGTCGAAGCCCACGGCACCGGTACGACGCTCGGCGACCCGATCGAGGCCCAAGCGCTGATCGCCACCTACGGGCAGGACCGGCCGCACGGTCAGCCGCTGTGGCTGGGGTCGTTGAAGTCGAACATCGGGCACTGCCAAGCCGCGGCAGCCGTAGGCGGTGTCATCAAGATGGTGATGGCGATCCGCCACGGGATCTTGCCCAGAACCCTGCACATCACCGAGCCGTCCCCGCACGTGGACTGGTCGGCGGGCGCGGTGTCGGTGCTCACCGAAAACCGACAATGGCCACAGACCGGGCACCCGCGCCGCGCCGGTGTGTCGTCGTTCGGTGTCAGCGGCACCAACGGGCATGTCGTCCTCGAACAGGCGCCGCCCACCGAGCCCACCATAAGGGCGGATCAGACCGGGGGGATGGTCCTTCCATGGGTCGTATCCGCCAGGTCAGCGGCGGCATTGCGAGGCCAGGCTGATCGACTTCGCGCACACCTGGAGGGTCATCCTGAACCGCAGTCGGTGGACGTCGGGTACTCACTCGCGGTTAGAACCCGGTTCGAACACCGGGCCGTGCTCATCGCGGCCGACCGGGAGCAGTCTCTCCACGGCCTCACCGCGTTGGCGAGTGACGCGACGGCCCCCAGGCTGGTCCGAGGCACCGTCCGTGCCGACGCGAAAGTGGCGTTCCTCTTCTCCGGACAGGGCAGCCAGCGGTCGGGCATGGGCCGCGAACTCTATGCGGCGTTTCCGCCGTTCGCCCGAGCGTGGGATGAGGTGTGCACGCGTTTCGACAATCACATGGGCCGGTCTCTCCGGGATGTGATGTGGGCACCCGAAGGCTCCTCCGACGCTGAACTGTTAAATCAGACCCGCTACACCCAGCCGGCGCTTTTCACCCTCCAGGTGGCCCTGTTTCGGCTGCTCGAGCACTACGGGCTCAGTCCGGATGTGCTTCTCGGGCACTCGGTCGGCGAGCTGGCCGCTGCACACGTGGCCGGCGTGCTTTCGTTGGACGATGCGTGCGCCTTGGTCGCGGCCCGCGGTCAGGGAATGCAGGCGTGCCGATCCGGCGGCGCCATGGTCGCGATCCAGGCGGCCGAGGACGAGGTCCGTTGCTCCCTTGACGGTTCGGAAGGCAGGGCGGAAGTCGCGCTGATCAACGGCCCTACGGCGACAGTGGTCGCCGGCGACGAGGACGCCCTACTGACGGTGGCGGCGAGGTGGGCGGCCAAGGGCCGCAAGACCAGGCGGTTGCGAGTCAGCCACGCATTCCACTCGTTCCACATGGACCCCATGCTCGACCGATTCCAGTGCATCGCTGAACCCCTGCGCTACGGGCGTCCCAGCATCCCGATCGTCTCCACCCTCACGGGAAAAATGGCCACCGCGGGCGAGCTGTGCTCACCGGAGTATTGGGTGCGCCACGTTCGCGAACCGGTCCGGTTCCTTGATGGCATGCGAACGCTCGAGACCGAGGATGTCACCGCCTTCCTCGAGATGGGACCTGATGCGACCTTGACGACGATAAGCCGGGACTGCCTCACCGAGGAGCGGCCGCTCCTGATGCCGGCGTTGCGTGCCGGCCGCTCTGAGCCGCACAGCCTCACCACTGCGCTGGCGGAGCTACACGTACGAGGCGTCCCCGTCGACTGGCGGCCGTTTTTCGACGGTCGCGGCGCTCGTTGGATCGAATTGCCGACCTACGCCTTCCAGCGCCAGCGGTACTGGCTCGACGCCCACCGGCTGACCGCCGACCGTCAGGCGCCCCAGGCAGACGCGGCGGGCTGGCGATACCGGGAGGCCTGGAAGCCTGTCGCCCTGCCCGCCAGGAGCCTCACCGGCACCTGGCTGGTGGTCGCCGGCGGCTCGAATGCCGACTACGAACTAGCGGCCCTGTTCACCGCCGTACTGGTCAGCCAGGGTGTGCGGGTGCTTCCAGTCGCGCTTGATGACACTGACCTGGACCGGGGCCAGGTCGCCAGCAAGCTGGACAAGGTGCTCGCCGACGACTCCACCCTCGATGGAGTTCTGTCACTGCTTGCTTTTGATGAGACCCCGCAGCCGGGATACCCCGCAATGACAAAGGGGGTTGTCCGCACGGTTGCGCTGGCCCAGGCCTGGACCGAGGCCGGGGCGGACGCGCCGTTGTGGTGCGCTACCCGCGGCGCCGTTTCGGTGAGCGACTCGGACCCGCTGCGCGGTCCCGCGCAGGCGATGGTCTGGGGCCTGGGCCGCAGCGTCGGCCTCGAACACCCCCCACGCTGGGGCGGCCTCATCGACCTTCCCGACGTGCTGGACGAGCCGGCGCTGCGCCGCGCCTGCGCCGCCCTCGCGGAACTAGCCGGTGAGGACCAGCTGGCGGTGCGAGACGGCGGCGTTTTCCTTCGCCGCATCGTGCGTGGCGACAACGTGGAGTCGCCCAGGACGTGGCGCCCCCGTGGCTGCGTCCTGATCACCGGTGGCACCGGTGCAGTGGGCGCGCATGCGGCCCGGTGGCTCGCCCGCAACGGCGCCGAGCACCTGATCCTGGTCAGCCGCCGCGGGCGCAACGCCCCGGGTGCGGTCGAGCTGCGCGACGAACTGAGCATGCTCGGTCCGCAGGTCACCATCGCTGCATGCGACGTGACTGACGAGGAGAGCCTGGCCGGGCTGCTCAGCTCCCTTCCCACCGAGCACCGGCTGACCGCTGTGGTGCACGCCGCGGGGATCAGCGGCCGGTTCGCTCCACTGACCGAGGTGGACGCAGCCGAGTTCGCGGAGGTGGTCGCTGCCAAGGTCGCGGGCGCTATCCACCTGGACACCCTGCTGGAGGGGCACCAGCTGGACGCCTTCGTGTTGATGTCTTCCATCGCTGGTGTCTGGGGCAGCGGCGGCCAGACCGCTTACGCGGCGGGCAATGCCTTCCTCGATGCGCTCGCCCACCAGCGCCGCGCCCGCGGGCTGGTCGCCACCTCCGTGGCGTGCGGCCCGTGGGCCGAGGGTGGCATGGCCGCCGATCCCACGATCAGCACGCATCTACTCCAGCGCGGCCTGCCGACGATGGCGCCCCAGGTCACCACCACGGCCCTGTGGCAGGCGGTCGCCGCGGGTGACACCGCATCCATCGTCGCCGACGTGGACTGGCAACGCTTTCTACCCACTTTCACCGCCGCCCGCGCCAGCCACCTCTTCGACGACCTACGCGAGACCGGCGGCGCGTCCGGCTCGACCGACGTGAACCCCGACGAGAACGTGTGGAGGACACGGCTCGCCGCTGCCTCCGAGCCCGAACGCGGACGGATCCTGTTGGAGCTGGTTCGTACGGAAGCGGCCGAGATCCTTGGACACGCCGCACCCTCGGACATCGACTCCGAGCGCCAGTTCCTCGATCTGGGATTCGATTCGCTCGCCGCTGTCGAGCTGCGCACCCGCCTCGCCCAGGCGACCGGTTTGGCCCTGCCGGCCACGGTGGTCTTCGACCAGCCCACGGTCAGCGCGCTCGCCAGCTACCTCGGCACGCAGCTTGCCGGTGACGCCGTCCCCGCATGCGTCGAGGACAACCCGGCGCCCGGCGCGGAGTTGGAGACGGTTCGTTTCCTCTACCGACGCGCCTGCGCGCTCGACATGTTCGACGCGGGCCTTGATGTGCTGAAGGCCGCTGCCCGACTCCGCCCTGTCTTCCATAGCGCAGCCGAGCTCGGCAATAAAGTGGAACTGGTGCAGCTCGCCGGCGGCCCGGCCACCCCCGCCCTGGTGTGTTGCCCCCCATATGTCGCGCCCTGCGGGCCGCACAACTACGCGCGGCTGGCCTTGAGCCTGAATCAGCTCCGCGATGTCTACTCGCTGACCCACCCTGGCTTCGGTAGCGGCGAACCCGTGCCCGCCACCGCCGAGCTGGTCATCGCCATGCAGGCGGACGCCGTGCGCCGCCGTCTGGGCGACACTGCGTTCGCGATGATCGGATACTCCTCCGGAGGTTGGTTCGCGCACGCCATCACCGCCCACCTTGAGACCCTGGGGGTCTTCCCGACCGCGGTGATACTGCTCGATTCCCTCGCCCTGCGAGACGACGCCTGGGACCAGGTCCGCCCGCCGCTGAAAACCATGGCGCTCAACGACCAGGCGTTCGCCTTGATGACCGGCGACCAATTAACCGCCATGGCCGCGTACTTTCGCCTGTTCGAGAACTGGAAACCGGTCACCATTACCACTCCCGTACTCCTTCTGCGCGCTACCGAATGCGTCCCAGAATGGGTCGGCGAGCCGATCAGTGAGGAATACTGGCGCGCCTCCTGGGACTTATCCCACGAGATCTTGGACGTGCGCGGCGACCACCTCTCGATCATGAAGGAGAACGTCTCCTCAACGGCCCTCGCATTACATCGCTGGTTCGAAGATCAGGAGCGATCCTCGTGGACCGCTGCCCATACCTTATGTTCGAACTTATCGACGGGTCGCGATAGCCATGCGATCCCGATGCCGACAATACCGGTCTTGGTCAACCCGGCACTCCGCTCCGCTCGCGGCGGAGCCGGTCAGGGCCGAGAGTCTTTCGTGGCGCCCTAATTCCTAGGGTTGTTCCTGAGGCAACCGCAACCGGAAAGGTCTTAGCGTAACGTAGTAGCCGCACACCACATGGGGGAGTGATCATGGACGTTAGAGGCTCGTCGGGGACCGCCACACGTGCCTGGCGAGGCCAGACGATCCGCTCGCAGTAGCCCCGGGCAGCGTGAATCCGCGCTGACCGCCACCCTGACGGGTGATTGCGTCATTGTCCGCGTATCAGCGCAGCGACCCCGCGGCTCTTAGTTAGATGTCGTCGTGCTCACGACGGAGGAGGAGATATGGTGGAAAAAACGGCACTGGGCGTGATTCAGATCAAGGATCCGGAAGACGGTCCGAAGATGGCTCAGGATACGTTCAACGCAGGTGACCTCGACGGACTG
Source organism: Pseudonocardiaceae bacterium (assembly GCA_036279835.1). GTDB lineage: Bacteria > Actinomycetota > Actinomycetes > Mycobacteriales > Pseudonocardiaceae. The sequence goes on along the minus strand of DASUII010000301.1, from coordinate 14,249 downwards.
GTCGGGCTGTACGAGGACGAGGCAGTATTTTCTTTGGGTCCTGGCCAGGTCGCCACCGGTTCCGGTGCTATTAGGGAAATACTAGCCGATCTCTTGGCGACCGGTGGACGGGTCGAATTAAAATGTGGGCAGAACAGCCTCCATCAGGTGGGAGACATTGCGCTGAGGACCCTAGAATGGACGCTCGAGGATAACGATCCTGGCGGGAATCCCTTGACCCTCCGTAGTGTCGCGGCAGTCGTCCTCCGCCGGCAGGCGGACGGGTCCTGGCGTGTCGTCATCGACAATGCGTGCCCCTTCTAGGGAAACACGCCGCTAACGGAGCACATGATGACTGACATGACGGAGACCCCGGTGGTGGCCCAATTCGATATCACCGACGGCGCGGGGCGCCACGCCAGGTACGCCCAGCTCGCGGCGGCTGGACCGGTACACCTCATCACGTTGCCGACCGGTGAGTTGGCTTGGCTGATCACCGGCTACGACGAGGTGCGTCAGGCACTGCACGATCCGCGGCTGGTTAAAAGCGACCTGACGCTGGCCAACCTGGGTCGTGATCTGCTCCCGCCGGAGATGTTCGCAGCGGTGACTAGTCACATGCTCAACCGCAATCCGCCGGACCACACCCGGCTGCGCCGGTTGGTTACAACAGCGTTCACCCGCCGCCGCGTCGAGCAGCTCGCGCCGCGGATCCAGCAGATCACCGACGAGCTGCTCGACGGTATGGTCAACGCGGCGCAGGTTGACCTGATCGCCTCGTTCGCGGTGCCCCTGCCGATCACTGTGATCTGCGAGCTGGTCGGCGTGCCGGAGGATCGCCGCGCGGAATTCCATGACTGGTCAACCACCTGGGTGACCGGAGTGCTGGCCGGCCCGGATGCGCTCGTCGCTGCGGTCACCGCGCTGGTGAGCTACTTGCGGGAACTGGTAGCCACCAAGCGCAGAAACGGCACCGACGACCTGCTGTCGGCGCTGGTGGCCGCCCGCGATGGCCAGGACCGACTCTCCGAGGACGAGCTGACCTCGATGGTGTTCTTGCTGCTCGTCGCAGGTCACGAGACCACGGTGAACCTGATCGGCAACGCGGTCCACGCGCTGCTTACCCACCCCGAGCAGCTGGCGCTGCTCCGTGCCCAGCCACACCTGCTACCCGACGCGATCGACGAGATGCTGCGCTTCGACCCGCCGGGGCAAGTGGCAACGTTTCGCTGGAGCGCCGAAGCGGTCGACATCGGTGGGGTCACCATCCCAGCCGGCGAGATCGTGCTCGCCGGACTGCTGGCCGCTAACCGGGACCCGGCGTGCCTCGCGCAGCCCGACGAGTTGGACATCACCCGCACCGACAACCCGCACCTGGCCTTCGGCCATGGAATCCACCACTGCCTTGGCGCACCGCTAGCCCGGCTGGAAGGCCGCATCGCGCTGGGGACCCTGCTCGCCCGATTCCCCCGGCTGCGGCTGGCGGTGCCCGCGCAGCAGCTGACCTGGCGGGAAGGTGTGATCATGAACGGCCTGGCAGCGCTACCTGTGGCGATGTATTGAAACAACGGCCATCCAACCAGATCGTGAAGGAAGAGCCATGCAGCTTTTTTGGAGTAACCATTCTCCCATACTGTGGCGACGGTTTATGGCTATGGTGGTCGGTGCCGTCCTGGTCGTCATGCCGCTTGGCTGCGCCTATCGGGGGGTCGGCATGGTCGCGCCAGTCGCTGCTTACACAAGCCCGAAGCCCGCGCCGCTGCTGTTTAGTAGCGACACGCTCACAATGCCGAGTCCAGCCTCGAAAGCTATCACCTACAACCGGGACCTGGCGCCGATCGGGGCGGCTATGACGGTCGCAATGACCCCGTCGTCGGACGGCTCCACTCGGGCGGAGTTCGCGGTCTCCGGGTTGCTGCCCAACCGTGGCTACGCGGTGCACGCGCACACCAAGGCCTGTGGTGCCAATGGCGACGCGGCCGGCCCGCACTTCCAGAACCGCATCGATCCGGCAGCCACCCCCCAAGCGCCATCGAGCAACCCCGAGTACGCCAACCCGAGCAATGAGATCTGGCTCGATGTTCGGACCGACGCCACCGGCGCTGGCACGTCGCGTACCACGGTGCCCTTCGTCCTCACCGACCGCGCACCAGGCTCGATCGTGGTGCACGAAGCGATGCAGACCGCCACGGATCCCGGCCATGCAGGAAAAGCCGGCGCCCGACTGGCCTGCCTGACTCTCGCGGGACGGTGATGGTTGCCGTGCAGCGGACACAGCCTGCGCTGGCCGGCTCGGTGGCCCTGGTCACAGGGGGAGGGCGCGGTATCGGACAGGTGCTGGCGCTGGCCTTGGCCGGGGCCGGCGCCGCGGTGGGCTTGATCGCTCGCTCGCCCGACCAGCTGGCCGAGTCGGTGCAACTGATCGAGGCAGCGGGTGGCGTCGCCGCTGCGGCCAGTGCGGACCTCAGCGATCCTGAGGCCGCCGCAACCGCCGTCGATAAGCTGCGCCACGAGCTCGGCCCCGTCGACGTCCTCGTCAATAACGCCGGGATCAGCGGACCGGCCGGACCGGCCTGGGAAGTCCCGGAGCAGGACTGGTGGCGCACCGTCGAGGTCAACCTGCGCAGCGTTGAGCTCTGCAGCCGGCTCGTGCTGCCGGAGATGGTCGCTCGCCGAGGCGGCCGGATCGTCAACGTGACCAGCCAGGCCGGCGTGTTTCGCTGGCCACTGGCATCCGCCTACTCGGTGTCCAAGGCTGCTGTGGTCAAGTTCACCGAGAATCTCGGGGTCGAGACCAGGCGACACGGGATCAGCGTCTTCAGCGTTCATCCGGGCATCCTGGCGATCGGGCTTGGCGAAGCGGCGCTGACAAGCACCGCGCCAGCCGACTCACCGCAAGGCCGGTTACGGGATTGGGGCCGCCAGGAGACCGCCGCCGGTCGAGGGGCACAGCCACACCAGATAGCCGAACTGCTACTGCGGATAGCCACCGGCGAGGTCGACCGACTCAGCGGGCGTCACCTGTCCGTGCATGACGATCTTGTCATGCTGCTCAACTGTACCGAGGACGTCCTGCGCGACGACCTCTACGTGCTACGGCTCCACGGCTTGCCGAGCGAGTGAGCGCGCAGACAGGGCCCGAGTAACTGGCGGAGAAAAAAAGGGAGTCCCCGATGTACCTTACGCAATTCCTGCACCGGGCCGTGCAGCAGAATCCCGACGGGATTGCGACGATCTTCGGTGATCGGGTGCGAAGCTTCGCCGAGCAGGCTGACCGGGTGGCCCGGCTGGCCGGCGCACTGCGGCGACTCGGTGTCAAGCCCGGTGACCGGGTGGCCTACCTGGGGTTGAACTCCGATCGGTTCATCGAGTACTACCTCGCCGTGCCGTGGGCGGACGCGGTGCTCAACCCGGTCAACATCCGCTGGTCACCGACGGAAATCGGCTACTCGTTGACGGACTCGCAGACCCGGGTGCTGCTGGTGGACGACACCTTCATCCCGCTGGTGCCCGCAATTCGGGACCGTTACGTCGGGCTGGACACCCTCATTCACGTGGGGGATGCTGGGCCGCCGCCCGGCATGCTGGGCTATGAGGAACTGGTCGTTGCGGGACCGGCGGTCGACGACGCCCGCAGGGGCGAGGACGCCCTGGCGGCGCTGTTCTATACCGGCGGCACTACCGGCTTCCCTAAAGGGGTCATGCTTTCCCACGCCAACCTGCTCACCTCAGCGCTGGGTTCGACAGTGGGCGGGGGATTCGGCTCCTGTGAGCGATTCCTGCATGCCGCCCCGATGTTCCACCTCGCGTCAGCGGCAGCGGTCATCGGAGCGAGCCTGATCGGCGGAACCCACGTCGTCGTGTCGAAGTTCGACCCAATCGCCGTGCTGGCGGCGATCGAGCAGCACCGAGTCACCGACACTGCGCTGATCCCGATCATGATCCAACTGATGGTCGACCATCCACGACGCGCCGAGTACGATCTGTCCAGCGTGCAGCGGCTCGGCTACGGCGGCTCCCCGATCGCGCTGCCGGTGCTCGACCGGGCCCGTAAGGCCCTGCCTGGCGCCGACTTCGTTCAGGCCTACGGCATGACTGAACTCAGCGGGGTCACCACCCTGCTGCTGCCTGCTGACCACGAGGAGACCAGCCCGTACCCAGACCGGCTCGGCTCGGGGGGCCGAGCCGCCCCGCACGCCGAAGTGCGCGTCGTCGACCCCGAAGACCGGGAGCTTCCCCGGGGTCAGGTTGGCGAGATCGTGGTCCGCGGCGGCCACGTGATGTTGGGGTACTGGGGCAAGCCGGAACTGACTGCCACCGCGCTACGCGGGGGATGGATGCACACCGGAGACGCCGGCCGGATGGACGCCCACGGCTACGTCTGCATCGTCGATCGGATCAAGGACATGATCATCACAGGTGGGGAGAACGTCTATTCCGCCGAGGTGGAAAACGCCGTCGCCACCCATCCCGCGGTGGCGAACTGTGCCGTGGTCGGGGTGCCCGACGAACAGTGGGGCGAGCGGGTGCACGCCGTGGTCGTGTGTAAGCCGGGCACGCAGGTGAGCGAAGCGGAGATTCGGGCGCATACCAAGACCCTCATCGCCGGCTATAAGGCGCCCCGCACCGTCGAGTTCGTCGAAACCCTGCCCGTGACCCCCACCGGGAAAGTCCTCAAACGGGAGCTCCGCGCAAAAGCATCGGACCGGAATCGAGCGGCGACCAGGTCAGATCCTATCCACGTGACCCGTAATCGGAGAACGCAATGAACCGTGGCGAGCGGATCGGAGTGGGATCGATGACCGAAATGTTGCTGCCCACGAGCGCGGCGGTTGCACCCGGCGAGATCTGCAGAGCCTGGCTGGCCCGCTTCGGCGCCGCTCTCGAAGGGCGAAACTCCGGGGCCGTCGAAGGCTTGTTCCTGCCGGACGGGTGGTGGCGTGATCTGCTCGCCTTCACCTGGGACCTGCGCACCTTCAGCGGTTCCCAGGCCATCGCCGAGGCGTTCAGGTCGACACTTGACACCATCAGCCCGTCCTGTTTCGGCCTGACACCGGGCAAGGACCCGGCGCTCGTCGAGCCAGCCGCGGGGATGCGGTGGGTGCAAGCGTTCTTCGATTTCGAGACTGCGATAGGACGGGGAGTTGGCTTCCTGCGGCTGATGCCCGCGGGCCCCGAGCCAGGTGCGCCATGGAAGGCGTGGACGGTCCTCACCACCCTCGACGAGCTGAAGGGCTTCGAGGAGCCGTCCGGTCCGAGGCGAGCCCACGGCGTCGCCCACGGCGAGCATCGGGGCCGGCGCAGCTGGCTCGAACAGCGCCAGGCTGAACAGTCGCTGACCGGTGGCGACCCGACCGTGGTTGTGGTCGGCGCCGGGCAGGGCGGGCTCACTATCGCCGCCCGCCTGAAGCAGCTCGGCGTCGACACCCTCGTCGTCGAGCGCAACCCCAGGGTGGGCGACAACTGGCGTAACCGGTACCGGTCGCTGGTGCTCCACGACCCGGTCTGGTACGACCACCTGCCCTACCTGCCGTTTCCGGCGCACTGGCCCGTCTTCACTCCCAAGGACAAGCTGGCGGACTGGTTCGAGTCCTACGCCTCAGCCATGGAGCTCAACGTCTGGGTGGGCACGGAGTTCCTCGGCGGGGACTACGACGACGGCGCCGGGCGCTGGGTGGTGCGGATCCACCAGCCTGACGGAACGGAGCGGACGCTGAGACCCCGTCATGTGGTGCTCGCTACAGGTATCAACGGCGTGCCCCATGTGCCCGAGATTCCCGGCGCTAGCGACTTCGCTGGAGTGCGGTGCCATTCCAGCGACCACATCAGTGGAAGGAATTTCGCCGATCGGCGAGCCATTGTCGTGGGTTCGGGTACCAGCGGCCACGACATCGCGCAGGATTTCTACGAGCAAGGTGTCGACGTCACCCTGGTACAGCGGTCGAGCACCTATGTGCTGAGCAGCAAAAATGGCATCGCGGTGCTCTTAGGCGGCCTCTATGAGGAGGGTGGCCCGCCGGTGGAGGACGCTGACCTCATACTGTCGTCGTTCCCATTCCCGGTGGTCGGCCAGCAGCACGTGAGGGCCACGAAGGTTCTCGCCGAGATGGACGCCGAGTTGCTCGCTGGCCTGGAGCGAGCCGGCTTCAAGCTCGACTTCGGTGAGGACGGTAGTGGCCTGTTCATGAAACTCCTCACCCGAGGCGGCGGCTACTACATCGACGTCGGCGCCTCGACACTGATCGCCGACGGCAAGATCAAGCTCAAGCAGGGAGTCGGGATCGAGCGCCTGGAGCCCGACAGGGTCGTCTTCACCGACGGGACGACCTTGCCCGCCGACATCGTGGTCCTGGCCACCGGCTACCAGAACATGCGCGAGAGCGCCCGGGCCCTGCTCGGCGACGACGTGGCCAACCGCTGCCAGCCGGTATGGGGCCTCGACCACGAAGGCGAGCTGCGGACGATCTGGCGCCGTTCCGGGCACCCCGGCCTCTGGTTCACGGGCGGGAACCTCCAACAAGCCCGCACCTACTCGAAGTTCCTCGCCCTCCAGATCAAGGCGATCGAGGAGGGGCTGATCCCCCGGGCCTGATGCGCGACGATCACCGAAATTCGCCCTGGAACCCAAGTGGCGCCAGGGGGTCAGTTTTCGGGTGCCGTTGACAGCGCCCCGTTGGCACAAGGCGTCAAGCTGTCCGCGAGCTGACAGTGTCAATGTCAGGTAGCTGACAGCTGGCGACATGACCGCTGCTGACAATCCCAATAGTCGGCAGGCGGAAGGAGCCATAGATGAGACAGGCGGCGTGATCGTCTCGGCGCGACTTCTTTTGATCGATCGGAACTCCTCGAACAGCTGGGCGTGGCGCCGGCTCCGGCACCTGCGTTAACCGCTTCAGATTTTGCCTTCGGGAAGATACCTGTCTTTGCACGGCGAGGCACCTTTTCTGCGATTCCTCACAAAGGGCTGCGATGTCGATGACAACTACTCACACCGGCTACACCCACACTGGCGCCACATCGAGCGTCGCGGATCTGCTGCGCCGAGCCGGAAATGGGGACCAGGCGGCCTGGGAAGAAATCCTCCTCCGGCACGGTAAGCGCGTCTTCGCAACGGTGCGCTCGTTTCGATTGCAGGAAGCGGACGCACTCGATGCGGTGCAGATGACCTGGTTGCGGCTGACCGAACACGCCCATCAGATACGTGACCCGGAACAGCTGGGGGGGGCTGGCCACCACCGCGCGCCGCGAATGTCTCAGCATCCTGCGCCATGCTCAGCGCACCCCGAGCGCATGTAACGCGGCGCTCGAAGCGGTGGCTGATCCCTTCGTTGGTCCCGAACAGCGGGTCATTGACGCCGACATCACCCGGAGACTTTGGAACCTCGTCAGCGAGTTGTCGCCCCGCCGGCAGACCCTGTTGCGGGCATTGTTCACCGACCACCCCCGCACCTACGCTGAGGTCGCTCGCAGCTGCGGAATCCCGCCCGGCGGGATCGGACCCACCCGGGCGCGAGCCCTGGCGCAGCTTCGGGACAAAGTTTGAGCAACACGGTTTTCGGCCCGTACCTCGGCCGTGCAGCAGCTCGACTTTGCTGCCACTGTCCGCGACGATCCAGGGGTGGGTCCCGGCTTGCCGGAGGTGAATTGGCCACTCGTTGGGCGAGGGGCCGAGCTGAAGCGAGCGCAGGGCAACGGTGAATGGGTATCACCATTTGAGGTGGAGTCCGTGCTGGTTGGGATGCACGGCGTGCAGGAGGCGGCCGTGGTGCCGAGCTTCTTCGACGGGTTGCTGCGACCGGTCGCCTTCGTGGTGCTCGCGCCGGATGCGCAGGTCTAGGAGGCCGAGCTGCTCCAGCAATGCCGGCCGCTGCTGGCCGGCTTCAAGCGACCGCGGTCGATCCGTGTTGTGGATGCGCTACCCAAGACGGCGGTCGGCAAGCTGCAGCGAGCGGTGCTGCGGGACCGTCTTGCCGCGGAACTGCACAATGGGTAATGAGCTCGCCGGCGGGGCATCGCGAGGAATCGAGCGGTTCTCGCTAGCCGGCAAAGTCGCCCTGGTCACGGTTGTCGCGTCGGGTTGCTGGTGAGACGGCGCCCGGCTGCCTTAGTGTCGCCGTTGGCAGGTGTGGCGACAGTCGGGCACAGGAAGGGCGGCGTGTGTTGGTCAGTATCGACACCAGCCAGGGTGACGAGTCGTTGACACACCAGGGGTTGTTATACCGGTCACAGGAGGAGTTCCTGGCTGGCACGGTTCCCTTCGTTCGGGCGGGTCTGGAGCACGGCGATCCGATCTGGGTTGTGACTACGGTCCGTAATGCGGGTTGGTTGCGGGTGGCGCTGGGCGGGGATGCCCGGCGGGTGGTGTTCGGCGATTGCAGCCAGTGGTACCTGCACCCGGGGCGTGCGCTAGCGGCCCTGTACCGCGCGGTGTCGGTGGCTGCGGACGGCAAACGGCTCCGGATGATCGGAGAGCCGTTGTGGACGGCGCGTATCGGGCAGGAGGGTAGCGAACGGGCTCGGTACGAGTCGTTGGTCAACGTTGCGCTCGCCTCGGCCAATGCCTCGTGCGTGTGCGCCTATGACACTCGTGTGATGAATTCCAAGGTCGTCGCCCAGGTGGCTCGGACACATCCCGAGCTCGTCGTCGACGGTGGCGCCCGACCAAGCCCGAGCTACACCGATCCGGCGGTGTTCAACGCCGAATGCGACAAGTCACCCTTACCTGAACCACCCCCAACAGCCCTGCGGCTGCCGTTTGACCGGCTGGGTCAACTGGCCTCCTTGCGCGGGTTCATGACCTCATACGCCACCTGGGCAGGTGCGGTCCCGCACTCCGTTAGGCGGTTTGTGCAAGCGCTCGATGAGGTCGCGACCAACGCGATCGAACATGGCGATGGATCGCGCGTGGTGCGGATCTGGACAAGGCCGCGCTCGATGGTGTGCGAGGTCAGCGATACTGGGGCGGGACGGTGCGATCCCATGGCCGGGCATTTGCCCCCTCGGCCCGGCCGTGCGGGTGGCTGCGGGCTGTGGTTGGCCCGCCAGTTCTGCGACCTCGTCGAGATGCGCAGCGATGCGACGGGCACCGTCGTACGACTGCATCTATACCTGCCCTGACAGGGCCGCTCGTGGCATCGTCTTTCGCAGCACGTTTGGGTAGTCGGCAGTCGGGGAATCTTCGATGCCTCAGCAGGAGGGGTGTGGCAGTGAGGACTGGCGGCGTGCTGCGCGGTGTCGACACCAACGAGGGTGACGTGTCGTTCGCGCATCAGGCGTTGCTGTACAGATCGAAGGATGAGTTCTTGGCCGGCACTCTCCCGTTGGTTCGGGATGGGTTGGAGTGCGGCGACCCGGTTCGGCTCGTGACTACGGAGCGTAATACTGGGTGGCTGCGGGCGGCGCTAGGTGCGCAGGCCCGGCAGGTGGCGTTCTGCGACAACAGCGAGTGGTACGCAAATCCGGCGCGGGCGCTGGCGGCCCTGTGCCGCACCGTGCAGGCGGCGATCTCCGGCGGGCACCGGCTGCGGATGATCCAAGAGCCGTCGTGGACCGATCGCACCGGGCCGGACAGCCGGGAGTGGTTTCGGCACGAGTCGCTGGTCAACGTGGCGCTCGCCTCGGCCAACGCAACCTTCATGTGCGCCTATGACACCCGTATTGTTGAGCTCGATGGCATGGCCAACGTCGCCCGGACCCACCCCCAGCTGGTTCGCAATGGCGGCCCCCAGGCCAGCCCTACCTATACCGACCCGGGAGTGTTCAACGCCGAATGCAACAGGTCCCCGTTGCCTGAGCTGCCGCCCCCGACCCTGTGGCTGAGGTTTCGCCAACTGGACCAACTGGCCACCTTGCGCACGTTTGTGACGTCCTATGCGACCCAGGCCGGAGCAGCCGCGGGGTCGGTTTCCAAATTCGTGCAGGCGGTTGACGAGGTGGCGACCAACGCTGTCGAGCACGGCGGTGGGTCGGCCGTGCTGCAGGTCTGGACCGGCCCGCACACCTTGGTGTGCGAGGTCAGCGACACCGGTGCTGGGCTGCGCGATCCGTTAGCGGGGTACCTGCCACCGGAGCGCTTCGCTGCGGGCGGACACGGGCTGTGGTTAGCCCGGCAGTTCAGCGATCTCGTCGAGCTGCATAGCGCCCCGACGGGCACGATCGTACGGCTACATCTGACCCTGTCCTGACGCGCAGGCGTTCACAGTACGTTGTTCAGGGCGTCCGGCACGTTGTCGGCGACGGTGAACTGGTCTCGCAACCCGCTGGTCTCCAGTACCAGCGTGACGGTCGGGGAGTTGGACACCAACCTCAAGCAGCGGTCTTGTCTGGTAGCAAGTTCATCTATCTCGAACAGCACCCGCAGCCCGGCGGACGCCATGAACTGCACCGCATCGAGGTCCACCACTACGATTCGGGCGACGGCCAGCTGCGCTGTCAGAACGTCGGCCAGCCTCGGCGCGGTCAGCGCGTCTACCTCCCCGGTCACGGTGACGACGCGTGCATCGGCACCGTGCTCGGACACCTGTAGATGCAGGATATCTGCCGGAAACGCACTGTTCATGTTCCGCACGATATAACGGGAAGGCACAGCGAAGCACGTGGTGGCCGGACGAGCCTCGCTGATCGGTGACATCTCGTCGGCGCGCGGCAGCATGGGCGGCTGTGGCAGATCGGGCCAGACGGTGGCGAACACAAGATCGGAATCTCCTTGCGGATTGTGCTCACCAACGCCGTTTCTCCCAGTCAGAGGTGGTGCCGGTGGATCAGTGAGCAGCGTTGATCGGATCGTGGGATGCCCTGAGGTTCCCGAACTCCACAGCAGTGCTGTCCGATTGACGTGGGACAGCACTGCTGTGCAGTTCGGGAACGCTAGGGCGCCCTTGAGCTGGTGGCGGCGGGGGCCGGCGGGACACACCCCGCGCGCGATCCGGGATGCTCTTGTCGATGCGGAACGGGCGGAGTTCGAACGGTGCTACGCCGAGCAGATGGCTACGGCCGCCCGCACGCTGGACCTGGCCGGTGTCCTTACCGTGCTCAACACATATCGCAAGATCGCGGACATTACCGAACGCCAGGGCGTCGAGGCACATCGGCGCATGCTGGCCCAGGTCGCTCGCCTGCGGAACGGCCAGGACCTACCCACCGTGTCCGGGGCGGAGCACAAGGCGGAGATCAATACGAGGCTGGGCTGCTGAGTGGGTGTACTCCTATGAGACTCTGCCCGAGGCGCGGGATCAGGTCGATGGTCTGCCTAGCGTCGCGCTGATCTACTACGCCGAGCTGATCCCTTTCGTTGAGCTGACCCCCGTGGGACGCTCCCCCGTACCGTGACGACAACCCCGATGAGAACATGCGCAAGATTGTCTTCGGCAGGGCTGGCGAAGGCATCGCCGTCTACCTCATCATGGAGGACCAACGCCGCGTCGTCGTGGTGAGCGTGACTTGGGTCGGTTAGTCGACGGGTCAGGAATTGTCACACTTGTCGAGCTTCGGGCCGCCGATGTACGTGCAGCGCTGGGATGACATCCATACGTTTCACTACACCGGAATGAGCTTCGACCTGGCCTCCGGGGTGGCCTCGTTCGACTACCTGGCGCGGGGTGCAACCTCGGAGTACCCGTTCACCGAAGTGGTGACCTTCCCGCTACCCGAACGGCAGCCGGACGCGCAGACGTTGGCGGTGCTCGAGCGGGTCCTGGAGTTGCTTTACGTCGCGGTCGGCACGATCTACTACAAGTCGGTGGCGCCGGAATCGGTAGTGCTCGACACCGTCCGGCTGGCTCCGGCCGCTCAACGCTGGGCACTGCGGCTGTTTCGGTCAGGGCTGGCGGAGTTCGCGTGCCGTTGGCAGCTTCCGTACGTGCTCGACCTGAAGCTGGCCGGTCAGTCTGGTGACAGCGCAGCATTTGGGTACGACGTGGCGACCGCTGAGCGTCCGCCATTGGTCGCGCTCGGTGGAGGTAAGGACTCGATCGTCTCGTTGGAGGCGCTGAAGGCCGCAGGCCACCATCCGGTGGTGTACACGGTGGAGCGGCAACCGACACCGTTGCTCAGCGAAATGATGGCACTGACCGAAGTCCCCTCGCTGACGATCCGCCGCGCGGTCGACCGCCGGCTGGCTGACTTACTCAGCACCGGCGGTGCCCGCATCGGCCATGTCCCGGTGACCGCCATCAACTCGCTGATGGGCGTCGTGGCGGCGGCGTGGCACGGTCTTGGCCCTGTGGTGCTGTCCAACGAGCGCTCCGCGTCCTCGGGCAACTTGGTCTGGCGCGGGCGCGAGGTGAACCATCAGTGGTCTAAGAGCCTGGGAGCCGAGGCGCTGCTGCGCGACGCTCTGCGCGGGCATGCCGGCCTTAACAACGCCTTGTTTCTCACTTCTGCGTGGCATGTCGGAGCTGCACATAGCCCAGCTCTTCACCGCGACCAACACCTATGACGGAAAGGTGACCAGCTGCAACTACGCCTTCCGCATGGGCAGCAACCGCGTCGAGCGGTGGTGCAACGACTGCGCGAAATGTCGTTTCGTCTTCCTCGCGCTGGCTCCATTCATGGACCGTGGCCGCCTGATCTCCATCTTTGGTCACGATCTACTCGATGACCCACGGCACATCGAGGGGTATCGCGAGTTACTCGGTTTGACCGGCCACAAGCCTTTCGAGTGCGTGGGTGAGTTCTCCGAGTCGCGAGTAGCGCTTCATCTACTCGCCGAGGAGCCGTCATGGGCGGATGCGCGGGTGCTCCGCGCGCTGTGCGGGGAGATGTGTAGCTGGCCGACTGGGCAGGAAGTCGCCACGGTATTCGCCGCCGATCGGCCCCAATTTGCCCCGCCTGCATACGCGCAAGCGCTGAGCTCCTTGCAGACCGCAGCGTGCCGGCCCCGGCCCGTGCCCAGGGCCTGAGCAGGCGCGCGCCGTAGCGGTACCTTTGTGACATGTCCAGGCTGGAGCGCATCGTGTCGGACCCAGCGGTCTGTCACGGCCAACCGACGGTTCGCGGTCTGCGGTATTCCGTCGAGAACGTTCTCGAGCTCTTGTCATCGGGCATGACGATCGAGGAAGTTCTCGCCGACTACCCGGACCTCGAGCGTGATGATCTCTTCGCTGCGCTGGAGTTCGGCGCCCTCGCTTCGGGCCGTCGCAGGGTGGTCCCACTCGGCGCGGCGTGAAGTTCCTCGTCGACGCTCAACTGCCCCGGCTCGCCCGGTTCCTGAGTAGTTCGGGCCACGATGCGCGGCATACGTTGGAGCTGCCCGATGGCAATGTGCTGTCTAAATTTCCGAACCTGCTCAAGATCGCTCCGCGATGGATCAGGGGTGGGGGCCGATGTCGAGCACGGTGATCACCGGTAACACCCACTTACAACCGTCGCGGTGGGATGTTCCCTATTGTTGACATTGGCCGGCTAGTTGGGTGATGCAATGTATTATCAGCCCGGCCTGTTTCAAGATGCTGCCTAGCGCCGCTTGGGCGCTAGCGTCTTCGGGTGCAAGTCGTCGCTCGGCTTCCCCAGCAACGGTCACCAGACCTGGCCTCGTCGGATGCTTGTACTGACGGTGCGAGCCACGGGTCCGGGCGAGCTGCCAGCCGTCGCTTTCGATTAGTCTGAGCAGCGCCGAGACCTTCATCGGCCAGAAAGCGTAGCGTGCCACTGCGGCACTGCGGCACTGCGGCACTCGGTCGAAGGCCCCGACGCGGATCCGGCCGATTTGCTCGAGTACGCGCACGCTGATTCTGTTGCATGGGCGACCAGCAGGCGAAATTATCCGCTGGGCTGCCTCAATCAGATGGTGTGGGTGAGTTCGCTGAAGGCTGCCGGACGCCAACGCCTCGGGTCGATATCCAAGCCCAGTTCGTGGTGGGTGCGGCGATGGTTTTGGACGAACGGGTACCTTTACCGCCGCGACTCGGTCGACCCTGCCGTGCCGGTGCCGCATGACTATGGTCGGAGCCATGCGTGTTGTTGTCGCTGGTGGACATGGTCAGGTTGCGCTGCGGCTGGAGCGGTTGCTCGCCCGGCGCGGTGACGAGGTGGCGGGCATAGTCCGCAGGCCGCAACATTCGGTGGACCTTCTTGCCGCGGGTGCCGAGGCGGTTGTATGCGATCTTGAGTCGGCGTCCGTGGAGGACATTGCCCGGCATCTGGAGGGCGTCGACGCCGCCGTCTTCGCGGCTGGTGCAGGCCCGGGTAGCGGCATTGACCGTAAGGACAGTGTGGACCGCGCCGCGGCCTCGCTCTTCGCGGACGCGGCGGAGGCAGCCGGGGTCCGACGC
>DASUII010000300.1:0-6724 GCA_036279835.1 Pseudonocardiaceae bacterium | reverse complement strand
CCGAGCACGATGCCGGTGGCGTCCGACCGGCCCGCCTCGGTGAACGCGTCGCGCAGCTCGACGAGGTGATCAGCGGATAGCGCGTTGCGCCGCTGCGGACGGTTCATCGTGATGCGGACGGTGTGATCGTCCCGCTCAATCCCCAGCCCTGCAAATCCCATACCCGCACGTTAATGCGGGCGGTCTCGGGGCGGTTCACCGCCGTGACTAGCGGGGGCGGATGAGGGTCACGATCTGGTCCATGATGTCGGTGAGCTCGAAGTCTTTGGGGGTGAAGACTCGGGCGACTCCTTGCGCGCGCAGCGACTCTGCATCCTGCGGCGGGATGATACCGCCGACCACTACAGGCACATCACCGGCGCCCGCCGCCCGCAACCCCTCGACCACCGCGGGCACCACTTCCAGGTGCGAACCGGACAGCACCGACAGGCCCACCACGTGCACGTCCTCGGCCACCGCGGCCGCCACGATCTCCGCCGGAGTGAGCCGGATACCCTGGTAGATCACCTCGAAGCCGACATCGCGAGCTCGGACCGCCACCTGCTCGGCGCCGTTGGAGTGACCGTCGAGGCCGGGCTTGCCGACCAGGATTCGCAGCCGCTGGCCTAGCTCCTCGCTGACCGCCCGTACCCGCTCCCGAACGCGCCCGATCGCGTCGCCAGCCGAGCCGGCCGAGCCTGGCACCGACGCGCCGGCAATCCCGGTCGGCGCCCGGTACTCGCCGAACACCTCGCGCAGCGTTGCGGCCCACTCCCCTGTCGTCACCCCGGCACGAGCGCACGCCATCGAGGCCTCGACCAGGTTGGCGTCGGTCTTGGCGGCCTGCGCCAGGACCTGCCGCGACGCCTCCACCGCGGCGGGGTCCCGATCCGCCCGCCAGGACCGGATCGCCTCGATCACGTGGGCCTCGGTGTCCGGATCGACAGTCTCGATGGGCCCGATGCCGTCAGCCTGCAGAGGGCTGGGATCGGTCTCGGTGAACCGGTTCACGCCGACAACCACATCCTCGCCGTCCTCGATCCGCCGTCGCCGCGCGGCCAGCGAGGACACCAGCTGCGACTTCATGTATCCCGATTCGACGGCGGCGATCGCGCCGCCCATGCCCTGCACCCGGTCGATCTCCGCACGGGCACCCTCGGCGATCTCCGCGACTCGGGCCTCGACAACACGAGAGCCATCGAAGAGGTCCTCGTAGTCCAGCAGGTCCGTCTCATAGGCCAGCACCTGCTGCATCCGCAGCGCCCACTGCTGATCCCAGGACCGAGGTAGGCCCAGCGCCTCATTCCACGCCGGTAGCTGCACCGCACGGGCCCGGGCGTCGCGGGACAGCGTCACCGCGAGCATCTCCAGCACGATGCGCTGGACGTTGTTCTCCGGCTGCGGCTCGGTCAGCCCCAGCGAGTTGACCTGCACGCCGTACCGGAATCGGCGCAGCTTGGGATCCGCCACGCCGTATCGATCCCGGCAGGTCTCCTCCCACAGCCGCCCGAATGCGCGCAGCTTGCACATCTCCTCGACAAAGCGCACACCGGCATTGACGAAAAACGACATCCGCCCGACGACCTGCGCGAAGTCCTGCGGCGCGACTTGCCCGCAGTCGCGCACTGAGTCCAGCACGGCGATCGCCGTGCACATGGCGTAGGCGACCTCCTGCACCGGCGTCGCGCCCGCCTCCTGCAGGTGGTAGCTGCAGATGTTGATCGGGTTCCACTTCGGCATGTGCTTGACCGTGTAGACGACCACATCGGTGATCAACCGCAAACTCGGCGCAGGTGGGAAAGCGTAGGTCCCGCGGGACAGGTACTCCTTGATGATGTCGTTCTGCGTGGTGCCTGACAGTTGTGCCAGGTCCGCGCCGTGCTCGGCAGCCACCGATGCGTAGAGCGCCAGCAGCCACATAGCGGTGGCGTTGATCGTCATCGAGGTGTTGGCCTGCGCCATGGGGATGCCGTCGAAAAGGGCACGCATGTCGCCGAGGTGGCTGATCGGCACGCCGACCTTGCCGACCTCGCCCCGGGCCAGCTCGTGGTCGGGATCGTAACCGGTCTGGGTGGGCAGGTCGAAGGCCACCGAAAGGCCGGTCTGTCCCTTGGCCAGGTTGCGCCGGTATAGCGCGTTGGACGTGGTCGCCGACGAGTGCCCGGCGTATGTTCGCATCACCCACGGCCGATCGCGCTCACGATCGCTGGGGTAGGGCATCAGGGCACCTCCAGCAGCTCTGGCTCCTCGACACTACTGGCCAGTAACGTACTTCTGGAAGGGGCTACAGCGGTGGATAGCACGATGATGGATGTTCCGCTGACCGTGGCCATGATCATGCGCCACGGCGCAGGCGTGCACGGTGACAGTGAAGTCGTCACCTGGACCGGCGACGGCACCCGCCGCGCGAGCTACGCCGCGGTGGGCCGGCGCGCTGCGCAGCTGGCCGGCGCGCTGCGCGGACTCGGGGTCACCGGCGACCAGCGGGTGGCGACCTTCCAGTGGAACAACCAGGAACATCTCGAGGCTTATCTCGCGATACCCGCGATGGGCGCGGTGGTACACACCTTGAACCTACGGCTGGAGCCCGAGCAGGTGGCCTGGATCGCCAACCACGCGCAGGACGACGTGGTGATCGTGGACGGTTCACTCGTGCCGGTGCTGGCTCGCGTGCTGCCGGAGATGAAGACAGTTCGTCACGTGGTGGTGGTTGGCGACGCATCGCTGCTGGACGGCGCCGGCAAGCAGGTGCACTCCTACCACGAGCTGCTCGCCGCCCAGCCCGAGGAGTTCGACTGGCCGACCGACATCGACGAGCGCTGCGCGGCGGCGATGTGCTACACGAGTGGTACCACCGGCGATCCCAAAGGGGTCGCCTACAGCCACCGCTCGGCCTACCTGCATTCGATGTGCATCTGTACCGGTGAGGTCGCCGGTCTGACCGCGACCGATCGGATCCTGCCGATAGTGCCGATGTTTCACGCCAACGCCTGGGGGCTGCCCTACGCCGCCCTGATGTCCGGCGCCAGCTTGATCATGCCGGACCGTTTCTTGCAAGGCCAGCCGCTGGTCGGGCTCATCGAGGCGGAGCAACCCACACTCGCCGCCGCGGTGCCGACGATCTGGGGCGATGTACTGCGGTACCTGCGAGCGCACGGCGGCGACATCTCCTCGATCCGCCGAGTGATTTGCGGCGGCTCTGCCGTACCACTGGCGCTGATGAAGGCGTTCTCCGAGGAATTCGGTGTCGAGATCAAGCATGTGTGGGGGATGACCGAGACTTCCCCGGTCGGCTCGGTAGCCACCCCGCCGATCGGCGTGCAGGGCGACGACGCCTGGCGCTACCGGGCCAGCCAGGGGCGGTTGGTCGCCGGCGTCGAGGGTCGCATCGTCGCCGAAGGCGACATCGTGCTTGCCTGTGACGGCACGTCAGTCGGCGAGATCGAGGTCCGAGGGCCGTGGGTCACCGCGCGGTACTACGGGGATGCCGACACTGAGGACCCGAACTCCGCGAGATTTCACGACGGCTGGTTGCGGACTGGCGACGTGGGCACCATCGACGAGCTGGGCTTCATCACCATCACCGACCGCGCCAAGGACGTGATCAAATCCGGTGGTGAGTGGATCTCTTCGGTGAAGCTGGAGAACCTGCTGATGGGGCACCCGAAGGTGGTCGAGGCCGCGGTGGTCGCCGTCCCGGACGACAAGTGGGTGGAACGCCCCCTAGCCACCGTGGTCATCGCTGAAGGTGCGCAGGTCAGCGTAGCCGAGCTACGCGATCACCTCAGCGCCTCGGTGCCCACCTGGCAGCTCCCCGACCACTGGTCCTTCGTCACCGAGATTCCCAAAACCTCAGTAGGCAAGTTCGACAAGAAACTCATCCGCCAGCTCCCCCCACCCCGCTATGGAGACATATCGGGGCAATGACGGGCTCGATAACCCCGTTATGTCTCCATATCGGGGTGGGGTCAGCGTTCTGGGGGCGTGGTTACCCGTTGGATGTCGGCGCCTAGGGTCATCAGGTTTTCTAGGAAGCTTGGGTAGCCGCGGTCGATGTGGAAGACGTCCCAGACGTCGGTAGTGCCCTCGGCGCACAGGCCGGCTAGCACCAGTCCGGCGCCGGCCCGGATGTCGCAGGCCCACACCGGCGCGCTGGAGAGCCGCTCGATACCCCGGACCACCGCGTGGTGCCCGTCGGTCCGAGCGTCGGCGCCTAGCCGGATCATCTCCTCGACGAACCGGAATCGGGCTTCGAAGACGTTCTCGGTGATCATCGAGGTGCCCTCGGCGATAGCCGACAGGGCGATCGCCATCGGCTGCAGGTCGGTGGCGAAGCCCGGATAGGGCAGCGTCACGAAGTCCACCGCACTGGGCCGGCCGGGCATCACTACCCGGAAGCCGTCGCCAACCTCTGGTTGATCAACTTGAGCACCGGCCAATCGCAGCTTCTCCAGCACCAGGTCCAGGTGATGCGGGTTGACGCCGCGGACCGTGACGTCACCCCGAGTCATCGCCGCGGCGAATGCCCAGGTAGCCCCGACGATGCGGTCACCGATCACCCGGTGGTCGGTGGGCGCCAGCGCGTCGACCCCTTCGATGGTGAGCGTGGAGGTGCCCGCGCCGGAAATGCGGGCGCCCATCTGCTGCAGCATCACGCACAGATCCACGATCTCCGGTTCGCGCGCCGCGTTGTCGATGACGGTGGTGCCCTGCGCGAGCACCGCGGCCATCAGGATGTTCTCGGTCGCCCCCACGCTCGGGAAGTCCAGCCAGATCTGCGCCCCGTGCAGTCCCTCGGCCTCGGCCACCACACAGCCGTGCTCGATCTCGCTACGGGCACCGAGCTTGCGAAGCCCGTTCTGGTGCATGTCCAGCGGCCGGGAGCCGATGGCGTCGCCGCCGGGCAGTGCGACCCTGGCCCGCCGGCAGCGGCCGACCAACGGACCGAGCACACACACCGATGCCCGCAGCTTGCTCACCGATCCGTAATCCGCCTCGTGCTTGAGCTCAGCCGGCGCAGTAATCCTGACTTCTGAGCCCGCGACCTGCACATCACAGCCCAGCCCCCGCAGCACGTCGCCCATCAGCGGGACATCCAGGATCTCGGGACAGTTAGTGAGCGTCGTAGCGCCCTCGGCCAGCAACGCGGCCGCCATCAGCTTCAGCACACTGTTCTTCGCCCCGACGACCTGGACCTCGCCGGTCAATCGGGCGCCACCGCAGACCCTGAAGTGCTCGCTCACGCCTGCGCACGCTAGCGGGTGCGCTCGTCACGCCGCGCAGCCGTAGCCTGATCTCATGGCTGTGCACCTGACCAGGATTTACACCCGCACCGGTGACGACGGAACGACCGGCCTCGGCGACTTCTCCCGGGTGAGCAAGACCGATCCGCGGCTGATCGCCTACGCCGACGTCGATGAAGCCAACTGCGCGCTCGGTGTGGCGCTAGCGCTGGGCTCGTTGGACCAACGGCTGCTCACGGTGCTGCGGCAGGTACAGAACGACCTGTTCGACGTGGGTGCCGACCTATGTACCCCCATCGTGCCCAAAGATCAAGCACCGCCGAAATATCCTCCGCTGCGGATCGCCGAGAGCTACGTCACCCGGCTGGAGGGTTGGTGCGACGAGTTCAACGCCGCGCTGCCCGCGCTGGACTCGTTCATCCTGCCCGGGGGCACTCCCGGCGCCGCGCTGCTGCACACCGCCCGGGTGGTCACCCGGCGCGCCGAGCGCAGCGTGTGGGCCATGCTGGAGGTCGACGCGCAGCGCACCAATCCCCTGACGGCGCGTTACCTCAACCGGCTGTCTGACCTGCTGTTCATCCTGTGCCGAGTCGCCAATCCAGCGGGGGATGTCCTGTGGGCGCCCGGGGGGCGCGCACAGGACTCGTGAGTGCGTAACAGTGTTAGAACACTGTTACGCACTCACGAGCTCCGTCGCGCCCCCGGCGGAGCCGACTCCAGCCAGGACAGAAAACCCGTGAGGGTGTCCTGCCGCATGGCCAGTTCCAACTCGTCGACGCCGGTGCGGCAGCGCAGCACGACCGCCCCGCTGGGCATCGCATAGCTTTCCGGCACCGTCAGACCCCGTCGTTCCACAATCTCCAGCTGGTCCCGGTCGAGCACTCGATCGGGACCAGACCGCAGGCTGGAAACCCGGAACCAGGCGAAGCCGTCGCCCTGATAGCGGCCCACGCCCTGGTGCCAGCCACGGCCGGCGTCCTTCGGGCGCGATCGCAGTGCGACGTCGATGCCGCCTTGACGTACCAGCCTTAGTCGTCGCAATGCCAGGGCGGCGATCACCACTGCCCCGGCTAGCAGGACGAACTCCAGGATCCGCGCTAGCCCCATAGCGGCCCCCGCCCCCGGAAGAATCTCACACGGTTTGACCGACTGCCCGCAGTCGCGCGGTCGCTCTGGCGCGTGCCGACTCGGCTTGCTCCGAATCCTTGTCGGCGTTGGCCTTCGCCAATGCATCCTTGGCGGCCTGCGGATCGATCTCGTCGGCAAGCTCGGCCGCCTCGGCCAGCACGCTCACCTTGTCACCCGTAGCCGACAGAAACCCGCCGAAGACCGCCGCCGTCACGGTCTCACCGTCGGTCGTAGTGACCTTGACGATGCCACCCTCGATGAGCTCACCCAGCAACGGGGTATGCCCAGGCAGGATGGCTAGCTCGCCCTCGGTGGTCTCGGCGAACACCGAGTTCGCGTGGCCCGACCACACCTCGCGCTCCACCGCCACCAGC
>DASUII010000299.1:0-5132 GCA_036279835.1 Pseudonocardiaceae bacterium | reverse complement strand
GCTACGCAGCCAAGAGCAGCAGCTGCGACAAGAGTTCGCTGCCGACCTCATCGTCAACTGCACTGGCCTAGACGCCTATGAACTCGCCGGCGACAAGGACCTGTGTCCGCACCGCGGAGCGGTGATCCGAATCGACAACACAGGCGAGGTCATGCCGCGGATCACGGCTGCGCACTGCGTGGCCAACGACCCGTCGACCGATCACCAGGACATGATTTTCATCGTCCCTCGAGGTGATGATCGGCTACTACTCGGGGGGCTGGTGGAGCCTGACGAATGGGGGACAGATGTGGGTCTGGATTACGCGCCCATTCGCGATCTGCTTCGGCGGAACGTGGAGTTCTTGCCGATACTGACCAACGCAAAGCTCGACCCAATCGACCCTATACGCGTGGGCCTGCGCCCGTTCCGCGGACAAAGCGTCCGGCTCGAGCACGAACAGGGCACCGGAATCATCCACAACTACGGCCACGGCGGCGCCGGAGTCAGTCTGTCCTGGGGCTGCGCAGAACACGTCGCTCAGCTGGTTTCACAGTTACTCGACGACCCACGGCCCTCCAGGCGATCGGCAAACCTGAGGCAACGAGCCAGACACATCAAACGGCGCAGTTTCATTGAGGGACGGCAGGCTCGGGTGGGGTGAGTCTGATGGCGGGCGTTCCGACGCCGTCGCCGGGCCACGGGGCGATGCGCCGGCGCGAGCTGAGTGGTCATCGATGACCGCCGCCGACCCGGAGGCCCTATGGAAACACCTCACGGCGGAGGCGGCGCTGGCCGCTGCGGACTCGCTAGGAACCGTCCTGGACGCCGCCGCGGAGCTCGCAGCCGAGCGTGCCACGCGCGCTGCGACCGCATTTGCGACCGCAAAACCATGATCCGCACCAGCGGCACCTTTAGGCCTGAGTTCGCACCACGTTTGATTCCACGCGCAGCCCTCTTTGGCGATCAGGCCACCGACGAGACAGCAGTCAGCTGCACGGTCAGCTCAACCCCCAGCGAGCGGGCCAGGCGCTCAAGGACAGGCAGCGTAGGCACGGTGCCACCGGCCTCGAACCGCGCTATGGCAGGTTGGGTCATCCCCGCGCGCCGGGCTAGCTCAGACTGACTTAGTCCCTGCTTGATGCGGAGCTCCCGCACTCGCCGACCGAGTTCGAAGGCCAACCGCGCAGCGTCATACGCCTCGGCCGCACCGGGCTCGGCCATCCGGCGGCTGCGCAGCTCCTGCCAGTCGGACCTCTGCGACATCGCCATCACTCCTCGCCCTCATTCCCTGCGGTGTGCGCTGCGGCAATACATCGTTGCAGCGCCCGCTGGGCTCGCTCAATCTCCCGGATCTCTCGCATTCGGGTCTTCACAAACACCGTCAGCAACACGATTCGCCGCCCGGAGGCGATCCAGTAGGTCACCCGCACTGCCTGACCACCCAGGCGGAACCGCAGCTCCCGCAACTTACCGTCTAGCTGTCGCGTGTACGGCTCGCTCAGCAGCGGACCATGCTCGGCAAGCAAGTCGACATAGAAGGCTGCTGTAGCGAACTGGGTCGTGCTCAGCCCTTCAAGCCAGTCGCGGATCTCCGGTTCCAGCTCCACGGTACCCCAGGCCATACCACCAATGCTATAGACTGGTTCGGGAGTCTCCCTGCAACCTGGCCGTACCGAGCCGTGACCCGTCGCTCTCATGCTTCTGCTGGAGCTGAAGGACTCGGCCGGTTACCGGCCATCACGGTCATCAACTGCTTCGGACCATCGGTTGCCCGCAGTTGGGGGTATCACCGAGCAAGGTCGAACGTAGTGCGCAGGCCGTCGACCACAGCAATGGAAGTAACACAAGTGGTAGATGATGATCTACGGAGCAGGACCTGACCAACGCATTCGCGCTGGTCAGGGTGGAGCCGCCTAAGGGAATCGAACCCTTGACCTGCTCATTACGAGTGAGCTGCTCTGGCCGACTGAGCTAAGGCGGCACCGCTGCCCGGGCAGCGCCGACCAGTGTACCGATCGCTGGTGCCTCACCTGTTGTCGACCTAGCCGTGGTGGATCTTCAAATTGATCAACCCTATGGTTCCCGAGCTCCACAGCAGCGCTGTCCCACGTTGGCCGAACAGCGCTGCTGTGGAGTTCGGGGGGCCCAGAGTAGTTACGAGGCGGCGTGCAAGGCGCTGGTCAGGGCTTCGACGGCGATCCGGGGTTTGACGTTGAGCTCTAGCGCCTCGCGGCAGCCGAGCACCGCTTCGAGCTTGCGGAGCAACGCCTCCGGCGCCGACCGCCGGGCGACGCTGGCGATGTCGGCCGCGCGGTCGGGATGGGTCAGGGGCACCGCGGCGCCCCAGCTGGCGACCAGGGTGTCCCGGTAGAAGCCGGCCAGGTCGACCAGTGCGCGGTCCAGTGCGTCGCGCTGAGTGCGGGTGGCCCGGGACTTCTGCCGGCGTTCCAGCTCGCGGATCGCGCCCTTGGCGCCGCGAGTGGCCGCCGCGGCGCCTTTCCCGGTTCCGCCGGCCCCCAGCGCAGTCTCCAGTTCCTCGGTCTCGGCCGCGTTACGCGCCGTGGTCAGACCGCTGGCCTCCGACTCGGCGGCTCCGACCAGCTCATCGGCCAGCGCGAACACGTCGGCGAAGGAGCTCAGCGCAGTCGGAACCCGCAGCACCGCCTCCCGGCGGGCCCGGGCCTGCGGATCGGTGGCCAACCGGCGGGCCCGACCGACGTGGCCGCCGCACACCGAGGCGGCCCAGCGAGCGGTCTCGGCGTCGAGCCCGTCGCGCGCCACCAGCACGTCGGCGATGGCCGAGGCGGGTGGGGTCCGCAACCCCACCGACCGGCAGCGTGAGCGCAGCGTCACCGCGATGTCGTCGGGGTGATCCGACGGCGCACAGAGCAGGAACACCGTGCGCGGCGGCGGCTCTTCCACGGCCTTGAGCAACGCGTTGGCTGCGCCCTCGGTGAGCCGGTCGGCGTCTTCGATGAGCAGCACCTGCCACCGGCCCGACGACGGCCGCCGCGACGCCCCGACGACCAGCGCGCGCATGTCCGCCACCGAGATGGACAGGCCTTCGGGAACCACCTGCCGGACGTCGGGGTGGTTGCCCGCCAGCGTGGCGCGGCAGCCTTGGCAGCTGCCACAGCCCGGTTCGCCGACCGAGGTGCACTGCAGCGCGGCGGCGAAGGCCCGGGCCGCGACCGAACGACCGCTGCCGGGCGGGCCGGTGAACAGCCAGGCGTGGGTCATCGTCCCAGCCGGTCCGGCGGCTTCGACCAGGGTGGACACCGCCGGCGCCTGCCCGACCAGGTCGGCCCACACACTCATTCCGGCTCCGCCGGGGCCGGCGGAGTCGCCCGGGCCGGCGGAGGGCTGGCGGGCAAACGTCCCCGGACGCCGGCCCGCAGGTCAGCCAGCAACGATCCGTCGTGCCGGTCGTCCATCTGGCGGTGCGCGACCACACCGACCATCGCCGCCAGCAGGCCGGCACACAGCAGCACCGGGCGGGTGCCGTCGATGGTCACCGGCTCGCTGAACAGCGTGATGGTGCGCTGTTGGACCAGCCCGACCGCGAACGGGACCAGGGCCATCGAGGCGAGCAGATCCAGCCGGACCAGCGATTGCACGAATGCGATGGTGCGGCCGCGCATCTCATCGGCGACCTGCGCCCCGATGATGGTCAGACCGGTGAGGAAGGCGACGCCCCCGGCGCAGCCCACCAGAATGACCGCGGCCAGCGCGGCGATCAGGTGTGGCGCCAGCGCGACGGCGACTAGAGCCAGCCCGGCCGCGACGATCGCGAGCCCGAACAATCCGCGGTGCCGGATCCGGCGGGCGGCCAGTGGCGCCACAGCCATGCCCAGACCGAGACCGACGAACAGGGATGCGAACAGCAGTCCGTAGGCGGCGTCGCCACCGCCGAGGCTGGTGGAGTACAGCTTCGCGCAGGCGATGACGGCGCCGCCTGCGGCGAAGGCGCCGAGGATCCCGGTGACCAAGCCGCGGACCAGGGGAGTGCCGCGGACGAAGATGACGCCGTCGCGGAGCATCGTGAGCAGGGCCGGTTGGGCCGCACGCCTGGCCAGCGCCCGGCCGGAGATCTCCGGGATCCGGGTTCCGACCACCAGTGCGCAGAATGCGTAGGCGAAGCCGTTGATACTCAACGCGAGGTAGGCCGAGCCTTCGGCGCTGTGAATCAACCCGGCCTGGCGCAGCACCGGACCGAGTTTGGACAGCGCGCTGAATACTCCGGAGGCGAGCAGGACAGCCACCCCGTAGGTTATGATCAACGAGAGTTGGTTCGCGGTTTCGACCTGCTCGGGGCGGCGCAGCAGGTTGGGAATCGAGGCGTCCTTGGCCGGGATCCAGAACAGTGCGCAGAGCTCGATGAGGAAGGTCGCCGCGAACAGCCAGGCCAGCTGGCCGACCAGCGGGATGGACAGGAACAGGCAGGCGCGCAGCACGTCGCAGACCACCATCACGTGCCGCCGGTCCAGCTTGTCGGCCAACGCCCCGGCCAGTGGGCCGAGCAGCATCGCGGGCAGCAGCTTGGTGGCGACCACCCCGCCGAGCGCGAAGCTCTGTGCCTGGTAGCCGGTGGTCAGCTGGGTGGCCAGGGCGGACAGCGCCAGCAGGGACTGCCACTCCGCGACCGCGGTGATCGCCGTGACGCCCCACAACCGACGGAACGCCGGAATGGCCAGTACTCCGCGTATCCGTTGCGCGGTGGATCCCGCCAGGTCGTGCTCGGCTGGGGGATCCATGCTGCTCCAGGTGGTTCGCTGTGATGACGCCCTACCGTTATATCCGGATGGAGTCAAGCAGGTGAGCGAGGCCTTGCGCGAGTTGCGGGCGTGCCGCCGGGGCCAAGGTGTACCAGCGGCTGCCGTCGACTCCCCGTCTCTGCTCGATTGTGTACCCACCGCGCTCGGTCTCGTAATAGGTGATCACGAAGTCCGCGACGCGCCTGTTGCCATGGCGATCGCGCCAGGCCGCACCGAACTTTCCCCCACCGAGCTTGGGGCCCTCCAGCATAGTGCGGAAGCGTCGCACGTCGTCCGGCCGCGCTCCACCGTGCAGCAGGGCGCGCTCCAGCTCGGCGCCGGTGAGCCCGTGCTGGTGGTCGGTAAGGATTTCGGCGGGAACGGACACCGCTGTCC
>DASUII010000298.1:0-14150 GCA_036279835.1 Pseudonocardiaceae bacterium | reverse complement strand
CACCCAACATCGCTCTTGGAGATCGTTCACGGTGTCCGGGGTGGTTCGAGGAGTTCGATGCCGATGGCTACGACGCCGAGGGCTTCGCGTTCGGGTGGATAGATCTGGCGGATGTTCGCGAGTTGCTCTTCGCGGGTGGCCAGCGGGTTGACCGAAGCGACGGATTCGTGGGCGAACATGTCGTCGAAGTTGGCGTAGCGCGCGACGCGGGTGACGCGGGTGAGGACCTGGTCGCTTTGGCAGCGGAACCGGATCAGAGAGCCTTCCTTGATCTTCTTGCGGCTGGAGTCGTTGACGCGGATCTCGGTGGTCTTGCGGCCGGTGGCGATGAGGTCGAAGTAGCGCTTGTAGATACCCATCTCGTGGGCGCGGACGACGGGTTCGGTGGGGCATGCGGTCATGAGTCGGCCGAGTTCCTTGACGGTGAACGAGCGGAAGAAGTGTTTGGGGTCGGTCAGCAGTTCGCTGACCAGCCAGACCAGGGCGTCGGCGTAGTCGTCGATGGTGCCGGGCCAGGCGGTGGTGTCGAGCATCCAGGGCTCAACGTCGGCGGGCAGGACGTCCTTGCCCTGCTCGCGCAGCAGCGACTTGGATAGCTTGGCCCCGGTCGGGGCGAGCACCTGGGGTGTGAAGATCCGGATCGGCATGTGCGGCGGCGGGGTGCCTAGCGCGCCTAGGGCACCGTCGACGAGTTGGCAGCCGAAGGCCCAGTCACCGCCCTTCATCATCACGTGCAGCGTGTCGCCGTGGCGGCCGAGTGCGCGTTCCTTGACCAGGTTGCGATAGAGGGTGGCGAGGTCAAGGTAGGGCTGGTCGGCTTCGGGGTCGATGTGCGCTTCGTAGTGGCCGTGGTCGAAGCAGACCGCGGTGAAGGTGGCGCCGTCCTCGTCGAGGTGGGCGAGCTTGGTGCGGTCGGCGCGTTTCTCGGCCCAGCCGCAGGCGGGGCAGGGGATGCGGACGTGGACGACACCGTGGGAGGGGGCCATCCACCAGCGGATGTCTTCCAGACGTTCCAGGGTGCGCAGGAACTCGGCCCTGAAGCGGGGTGTGGCTTGCTGGTCGGTGTAGGTCTCCACCTCGTAGTCGGTGTCGGTGGCCTCAGACAAGGAGT
Organism: Pseudonocardiaceae bacterium; assembly: GCA_036279835.1. GTDB lineage: Bacteria > Actinomycetota > Actinomycetes > Mycobacteriales > Pseudonocardiaceae. Next base: position 13,039 of record DASUII010000298.1, on the reverse strand, counting down.
TGAAGAAGGCTCGGTAGTAGCCGTCGATCAGCTCGGCGATGCGGTCTTTGCCCAGCGCGTGGTAGTAGGTCTGCTGGTAGGCGGTGTGCGTCTCGGGGTCGAGCACGACGTCGTAGGGGGCGTTGTCCAGGGCACCGAACCGGACGCGGGTGTCGATGGAGAATTCCCGGCGAGCGGTCTTGGCGAGCAGGAACGCCGCGGTTTGGACCAGGTTCGTTCCGAGGTGCGGGGCGCCGTTGATCTGGGTGCCGACCACGAACTCGATCCGGGACGGCCGGGCGGCAAGGACGCGGGGGCGCAGGATGTCGATCGAGCGCAGCAGTGCGTTGGCCAGGATGCTGTTGGGTGACAGCAGCAGCGACGGTTTCCAGGTGCGGCTCAACTCAGCTCACGCTCCTCGGCTGGGTTTGGGCAGGCGGACGTTGGCGCAGATGAAGTCCAGCCGAGCGCTCGCCGAGTCGGGGGCGACGAACACCGGTTCGTAGCCGGCGTCGTAGTAGCCCTGCACGATCAGTTCGTGGACGCGGCGGATCTCGCGGTCCTTGGCCCAAACGATGTCGTCGGGGTCCTCGAAGGTGTCCAGCGGATCGAGCACGAAGATCGCGTCGTAGCGATAGCGTCGGGTGGCCTCCTCCATCTGCGGCGTCGGCTTGAGGCCGAAGAACCCCTCCCAGCCGTAGCCGTCCGGGATGCCCCGGTTGTAGAAGCGAATCCCGTTGGTGTGCGCGGTGTATTCGGTGATGAACGCCTCCAGCACCTCCAGGGAGTACTCGCGGCGGTCTTCCTTGAGTAGGTGGCGGCCGAGCCGTTCGCGGTGCTTGCGGTAAATCTCCCGGCCGGGCTCGTCGACCATGCACGGAATCCCGGCGGCGTGCACCGCCTCGATCAGGTCGTCCTTGCCCGAGGATGGGCCGCCGGTGATGACATAGCGGCGCGGATCGCCGGTCGCCGTCGCCTCCAGCGCGGCGGCCAGAGCGGGATTGGTGCTGGTCACGACAACTGTCCGTTCTTCGCGGAGGTGTTCTCCGGGGATGGGGTGTGGGCTAGGAAGCCCTCGGTCCAGACGTTGCCCAGTCCGTTTTCGCCGTGCAGGGCGGCGACGAATTGTTCCCGGCTGGCCCCGCCGGTAGCGGCCTCGGTCAGCCGGGACACCTGCGCAGCCGTCAGAGCCGGGGTCCATCCGGCCAAGGCGACCAGCTCGTCCACCGAGGTCTGCGGCTCGGGGGCGAACGCCGTGGTGTAGTTGATCGCCTCGGCGCGGGCAGCCGCCCACCGCCAGGCGGCGGTAACGGCCATGCGGAGAATGTCCATCCGATCGGCGCGCAGGCTGATCAGCCGCTCGACGGCGAGCAGTTCGGCGCGGGCGGCGTAGATCGCCGACCACAACCGGGACAACTGCTCCTCGTTCTCCGCGACCTCCCAGGCGAACGGGTCCGCCAGGATCGGCTGCCGCCCGGCGGCCGGTGCCAACCGAGGCGCGATCCTCGGCGAGCGGGTGAACCGGTCGGCGTCGGCCAGCAGCTCCCAGGCGATCTTCGCGACCAGTTTGGGCTCCACTCGCTTGCGGAAGTGGTGGACCTCGTGCCCGGACTGTTCGGCCGCGAACTCGCGGCGAACGGTCAGGTTCTGTCCTGGCTCGGCCGGCGGAAGCCCGAACAACGCCCGCGCCGCCGAGGCGTAGCGGGCGTCTGGGAATCGCGCCAACAGCCCGCGCAGCGTGCCGTCCAGCGCGGCCGTGCGGCTGGCCTCATCCGCCGGATCCACTGCCCTGGCGACGATCCCGCGCAGATCCAGCAGGACCGCGTCCGTGCTGGCCGGGGTGACCGGCAGCCCACGCCGCAGGAGCCGCCGCACCGCCGCGACCACCTCACCCTCTGCTGGGCTTTTTCTGGGCATACCAGCAGTGAAGCACAATGACCAGAAAAAGCCCAGCGGAACCTGTGTGTGACTCCTGAGGCTTACGACCGTGTCCGGGTGGGCAATCGGGTGATCTTGTGATCTTGGGCGAGTTCCTCCCTGGCCTGTTCCAGTTCCAGGGAGAGCTCGGCGATGACCCGGCGGAGGACCGAGTTCGTGGTCCGTTCCTTGGTGAGCGCTTTCGTCTGGCGGGTATGGGCGATGGGTCGCCGCCGCCGCTCGATCACGGTCTGCCGGATCCGGCGTACGTCCGCCGCCGGCTTGCCCGCTGCCGAGGACTCGGCGTTGGGGAAGCCGTGGGACCTGGCCAGCGCACCACGTGATGCGGGCCGACCGTGCTGATCCAGTGGCTCGTGCCCAGTGGACCCCGAGTCAGCGCGTAGGCGCTGAACGCGTTCGTGTGGCCGCCGTGCCGCCGGGTGACCTCGGTGAGTTCGAGCAGCAGCTGGTACCTCAGCGGTGACCGGAACAGGCGGTCTTCCTCGGTCGGCGGGGACAGGATCTCGGCCAGGCTGGGTGGCAGATCCTCCAACGGGGTGATCATGTGCTCACGCTCCGGACCGCGACGCGGCTTGACCGCCTCAAGCAGCGCGATGCCCGGGCCCTCACCTCTCGCGCCATCCGGTCGGTAGGACACCGCCGGCCAGGCGGCCACCGTGCCGAAGTTCTCCCCGGTCAACAGCGGTGAGCAGCAGCGCGAACGCGGTCATCTCCCGCAAGGTCAAACACAGTCGCGACTCGAGTCCCCCAACGCCTCCGGCCCTGCTCACCCGGCCAGTCGCCGCACCATCTGCCCCTCGGGGGAGCTCACCCGTTCGGTCGAAGACATCCAGCAGCTCAGCGACATGGGTGTCGTTCTTATCGGCGAGTTGTCCGGCGCGGAACCGGCGCAGGAGGTCTCGGCCGACACGGATCCGGTCGCGGGCCAGGCGTACGTCCCTGCGCAGTGCCGTTGTGATCAGTTGCCAGTCGGCGTCCGAGTAGCCCGGGTCCTTGGGCGTCTGGAGTTCTGGCTCACATGAGACTCGGGCCCGGATCAGGGCAGCGCGGAACTCGGCGGGGATCTCGGGATCATCGCGTAGCAGGCTGCGGAGATGATCGATGTAGCTGCCTTGCGACTTCAAGCCAGCGTGACGTTCACAAAACGCGGTGACGTGGCCGTCTCGCAGATCGGCTGGTGTGCGCACCGGCCGATCCGCCGCGGCGAGGCTGGCGGCGAACGGGCGCAGGATCCCGAAGTGGGCTTCGACGGTCGTGGTCTTCTTGGTCGCCGATCGGGCGCTGACCCTGCGCGCTAGGACACGCGCGAGCCACTGTCGCAAGTCCGGTTCCGCCTTGATAGTTGTGAAGTCGAAGACCTTCTCTCGTCCTCCGGTTTCCTCGACGAACCGCACCGACGTGCCATCGGCGAGCAGACGCTGCGGCGGTTGCCATGCCAGGGTGGGCTGAGCAGCGCGCCGCCCGCCACGGGATCGCGTGCTCACCGGACCTGACCGCCCTCGATCGCTCCCGTCGAGGACGCTGGCGAGGTCACGCTGATCAAGGTGCGACCGCTGCCGGCGGCAAGCGTCCGCATCAGGGCGTCCACTGCTGTGGTCTCGTCCTCATCCAACAGCGACATCAAGTAGTCGATCTCCAATGCGGAGAACGGTTCCAGATAGATGTCCTTCGCGGTCATCGGGTCCCGGTGACCAAGCAGTGCCGCGAGCTGGTACCAGATGTCGCCGAACTGCTCCCGCAGGTCCTTCATCTCCTCGCCGTCGAAGCCGTCGACGCGGTGCTTCCAGACCACGGACAGGATGGAGAACCACTTCAGCGCGAAGGAGTGCCGACACATGTGCGGGCGCGCCCACAAAGGACACTCTTCTGCCCGGCCGCCCGACTCTGTCCAAAGACCCGAGATCCGTTGGTTGGCCGCTTGGAAGGTGTCCTCCCAGCCGTGCGCCTTCTTCGGCAACCCGCCGGGCACCAGCCACAACGCCAGCGGCTCCAGTCCCTGTGGGGTGCGGCGGAACAGCCACCGCATACCGAGCAGCGGCCCAGCCGTAGAAGGCGTTCAACGCCGCGCGATCGGTGTCGAAACTCGTCGGCTGTACTCGTTCACCGTTGCGGAGATCAGTCAGCCGCCAGTCCTTGAACGCTTCCACATCCCGGGGAGTCGCCTCGTCCCAGGAACGGCCGAACACCCGCAGAAACTCCAACCACACCACCAGTGCGTAGGCATACCGTCGCCACGTCGACGGACTCCGACCGGCCATCGTCCCGGTCCGGAAGAACAGGTTGATCCTCGGATCCGCGTGGCCGGACAGCTCCAGCACGATCGGTGTCCCGTGCCGTGCACCGTTCCGCGCTGCCCGCTCGTGTACAGCCCCGAACCCGGCAAGCTCGTCAACATCGACCTGCGGAAGCACCGAGGTGAAGTCGTAGAACTCCACCGCCCAGCGCCCCAGAGCATCCGTCACCACAGTCTCCAAAGTGGACTCGACCCGACAACTCTGGAGACCCTAGAGAAGCTGCGCGCACTGCTTCGTCTCCGCCACCCAGCAGGGCCAGACGATGGGCTATGACGACATTGTCGAGAAGGTCATCCCCCGATTGGCCGCCTGCCGGGTGGACCGGGTGACACTGACCGGCGGCGAGCTCACCATCCACCCGGAGTTCCTCGACGTCGTGCGGGCGTTCCGCCGCGCCGGGATGGGAGTGGGGGTCTGCACCTACGCCACCACCCTGAACGATGAGCAGATCGCGGAACTCGCCGAGATCGGCGGGGTGCACTGCAACGTCTCGCTCGACGGGTTCCGGCCCGAGTCGCACGGCAGATTCCGCGGTGACCGAGACAGCTTCCACGCCACCATCTTCACCATCGAAGCCCTCGCGAAGTCAGGCTTGTTGCAGGGCCTTCTGTGCACTCCCAACTCCCTGGCCGAGGACGTCGAGTACCGGCAGCTCTGCCAGTTCGCCGTCGAGCACGGGGCCGAGTACGTGCTGATGAACCCACTGTCCTCGATGGGGCGCGGGGTCAAGGCCGGCCGGGCCTTGGCCGCGACCGAGCAGCGCATGCTGCGGATTCACCAGATGACCGACCCTTTCGACGGACCCGACCTCGACGTGGTGCGCATCCGCTTCCCCAGTAGCGAAGGGAACCTTCGCCGGTTGCGAGGCCGGCAGGGTCATCTAGGTGTTCACCCCCGGCGAGGTGACCGCGTGTCCCTACCTGGTCTTCGCTGCGAAGACTCCGCAGTCGCAGCACGACCCAGCCGAGTTCATCGTCGGCAACATCCTCACCAACCTCGACATCGCGGGGCGCCTCGATGACTACAACGTCGTCGAGCGACTGGAGATAGGCGCCAACCCGACCTGCCGGTCCTGCGGCATCGCGGACTCATGCGGCAAGGGTTGCCCAGAGGCGGTGATCGCCACCGGACAACGCGTCGGCGCGCTCGACGCCGAGATCTGCCCAATCACCACGGCAGAGAGGCGGCTACTGCCGCTGATGCCCGCATGAACACCACCACACCGACGACCAGCCGTGACCGGCTGCCAGGGATGCTGATCACCATCGACGGTCCCGGTGGGGTGGGCAAGTCCACCACCGCCCACCTGGTCGCCCAGGCCCTGGATGACCAGGCCATCCCCGTGCACGCGACGACCGAGCCCACCCGCACCGCGCTGGGTGAACACATCCGAGCCGGGACCGAGACCTATCGGGGCATGGCCCTGGCCTGCCTGGTCGCCGGCGACCGCCACCATCATCTCGCCGCCGAGATCCTTCCCGCCATGCACGCGGGCAAGGTCGTAATCTGCGATCGCTACCTGCCGTCATCACTTGTCCTGCAGGGTATCGACGGCATCGAGTTCGACACAGTCTGGCGCCTCAACGCTGGGGTCTACGTCCCGGACCTCGCGGTGCTGCTCAACGCGGATCATCACGTGATCGCCGACCGGCTGCGCCAACGCGGGGCGCACAGCCGTTTCGAGCGTCAGCCTGACGGCAGCCGCGCCGAGTCCGACCTCTACCATCGCGCCGCCGCCCAGCTCCACACCGCCGGCTGGCCAGCTATGGCCCTGGACTGCACCATCCGGCGGCCTGAGACCATCGCGATGATGATCGCGGTCCCCGTATTGCACAGCTACCTGGAGCGAAGCCAAGCATGCCCGAGCTGAGCCTGCTGACTCTCAACATCGCCAATCCCTCACCCGAGCGCGCCGAACGCCAGCTGAGCTGGCTGGCGGCACGCGACGAGAACGTGCTCGTGCTCACCGAGACCAAGGACAGTGCAGGATGCCGACTGCTCGCCGACGCCTTCCGAGCAGCCGGCTACCACGTCAGCTACCCGAAACCGGACTACGGCGACTACGGCGTCATGATCACCAGCCGGGTGCGGGCACGCACCGACGACTTCGGTGACCGGGTAGGCTACCTTCCCTCCCGAGTCGCTGCGGTCACCCTGCCCGCGCCCCACGGGCCGATCCAGATCATCGGCGCCTACGTCCCCTCCCGCGACGCCAGCCTCGAGAAAACCGCGCGGAAGAGGAAATGGCTGGCCGCCTGCACCGCCGCGCTCGCCTCCCGCAACCCCACCCACGCCATGGTGTTCCTCGGCGATCTCAATGTCCTCGAACCCGACCACCAGCCCCACTACAAGTTCTTCGCGCCCTTCGAATACGACTTCTACCGTCAACTCACCCACGACTGCGGCCTCATCGACGCCTTCCGAGCTCTCCACCCCGAGAAAATCGAGCACAGCTGGGTCGGCCGCACCGGCGACGGCTACCGCTACGATCACGTCCATTGCACCGCCGACCTCGCCAACACGCTGGTGTCCTGCGACTACCTCCATCAGACCCGCATCGACCGACTCAGCGACCACTCCGCGGTGTCGGTGCGCCTGACCATCGAGCCGAGCGAACCCCTGATAACCTCCGCGCCGGCCACCGCCAGCGCCCCCCGACGCTGTTCTAACCACCCAGCGCGAACGCGCGCCGTCGACGGTCACCACAAGCCGTCGACGCCGTGAGGAACGCCACCCGATGCCCGCAACCCCCACTGAAACGCCCACCCTACGGATCGGTGCCCGCGTGCTGCTGCTCGACCAACACGACCGGGTGCTGCTCATCCATGCCAAAGACCCCCACGAACCTGACCATCACTGGTGGGAACTGCCCGGCGGCGGCGCTGACCCCGGCGAGGCCCTCTCCGACACCGCACGCCGCGAACTTGCCGAGGAAACCGGCATCGTCCTCGACCACCTCGGACCCCACCTCTGGGACCGCGAGACCCGCTTCCGCTACCGCGGCCAACGGCACCACCGCCGCGAGACCGTCTACCTCGCCCGCATCACCGACACCGCCCCCACCCTGAGACCCAGACACACCGATAACGAGAAAGAGGGACTCCTCGGCCACCGTTGGTGGAGCGAACCCGAACTCGCCGCCTGCACAGACGAAATCCTGCCACCCAACCTGCACGCCCTACTCACCGATGCCCTCACCGGACAACTCCGCCAGCCCGTCTACCTGCACGACTAAGCCTTAGACCGCCTACCGGGACGTGTACGCGGTGAAAGCGCCGTCGCTTCACGACCGGGTTGTCCACTCCTACGGCTCGCAGTCATGGTTCCTGCGCATGTTCGGTGTCGCTTTCGGTGCGGAAGCGGTGTCCGCGGCCGGCCAGCTCGGCGCGCAGCTCCTGGTAGTTGTAGACCTCGCCGCTGTAGGTGATCACCGCGACCGTGCGCCGCTCGGCGTCCACGCTCATCGGCTGGCGCCCACCCTCGATATCGATCACCGATAGTCGCCGGTGGCCCAAGGCCACCGGCGGGGCGATCCACATCCCTTGCGCGTCCGGCCCTCGGCAGGCCATCGTGGCCACCATCTGGGCCAGCACCGGCTCCCGCCCACCAAGGTCGTGGCCGTAGTCCACCCAGCCGGTAATGCCACACATCGCGTCCACCCATCACGGTCCATGATTTAGTTAGCATTGCTAACATCTAAGGTGCTCCGCGAGGAGATCCACAACCATAGCCAGGCGGGTGATTGGAAGTGACGTCCATCACGGGAGACGTAAGCTCAGCCGCAACTAGCCGGACCGAGCCGAAGTTATCGGACCGGGACGATACGGTGAGGGGTATTCCGGCAAGGATGAACCGCACAGCGCAGGAGCTGTTCGCCCGCAGATGGGCGGACGCGATCTCCGGCGCGAGCTATGTGTCGATGGGCCCTGGCGAGCTGGTGGCGCACCTGCTCGGGCTCACCGCTGAGCTGGTCGAGGCGGCGCTGGCCACCGAGTTCGACCCCTCGGTCGGGCGCCGCATCGGCGTCGACATGGTCGATGCGCATTTCACCGGCACTGAGACGCTCGGCGCGACGGTGGCTCTGATCGTCGAGCGGTTGCCGGATCTGCTGGGACACCTACCGCAGGGCGACCTCACCAGCCGAGTTGCCCGGTTGGCCGGCAACGTGGCCGCTGGTTACGCCAATGCGCTGCGCGAGCGCAGCCTCGATGAGCAGGACTCGATCTATCGGGCTGGTCTGCGTGCGCGCCGGCAAACTGAACAGGCACTGACGGCCAGCGAGGCGCGCTTCCGAGGTGTGTTTCACGCATCTCCGGTGGCGATCGCGATCAGCGACCCCGACGGCCGGATCCTGCAAACCAACCGGTCGCTCGACGACACCCTCGGGTACCGCCCCGGTGAGCTGCTCGGCCGCCAGCTGACCGAGCTGTTCGCACTGGATGATCGGCCCACCGTCGAGGAGCACTACCGCGGCCTGGCGACCGGTCGGGAGTCGCGGTTCCGAGTCCGGTTTCCGCTACGCCTGGCCGATGGCGAGACCGCGGTGATCTACCTCGATGCCGCGGTGCTGCTCGATGACGAGCAGGTGCCCGAGTGCATCGTGACGATGATCGACGACATCACCGACCTGCGTCTACTCGAGCAGCGGCTGCAGCACCAGACGCTGCATGACGTGCAGACCGGTCTGCCGAACCGACAGTACTTCATCACCCACCTGGAAAAAGTGCTCGGGCAGCTCGAATCGTCAGCGGTGGTCACGCTGATCCATCTCGATCTGGACGGCTTCTCCGCGATCAACGACGGGCTGGGGCATCACGTCGGCGAACAGCTGCTGGACGTGGTCGCCAGGCGGCTGGAATGGGTAGTGGCCGACCAACGCGCGATGGTCGCCAGATTGGGAGCCGACGAGTACGCAATCCTGATCGAACCCGGAGAATCGGTGCTGGACGTCGGCGCCTTCGCCGAGATGATCAACACCGAGCTGGCCGAGCCGTTCTACGTCGACGGGATCGGAGTGGCGGTCACCGCCACCATCGGCATCGTGCAGCGCCGAGTTGCCGGGACGTTGCCTGAGGAGCTGATGCGCGCCGCCAGCGCCACGCTGCGCCGCATCCGCGGCCGAGGCAAGCGGCAGTGGACCCTGTTCGACCCGGAGATCGATGCCGCGAACCGGGCAAGGCTGCAGCTGGCCGCCGCGATGCCCGGAGCACTGGAGAGCGGCGAACTGCACGTGACATACCAGCCGGTGGTCACGCTGAACGATGGCCGGCTGGTCGGCGTCGAGGCGGCGTTGAGCTGGCAGCACCCCCAGCTCGGCATGCTGTCCAACGAACAGTGCGTACAGGCCGCGGAGCGCACCGGCGTCGTGCACGAAGTCGGTCAGTGGTTGCTGCGCACTGCCGCTGAACAAGCCGTGTCGTGGCAACAACGCACGGCTGCCAGGGTGCCACCGGTGATGATCAACCTCACGCCGTCCCAGGCGCAGGACCCCGATCTGGTGGCGAGGGTCAGAGCGGTCCTGGCGGAGACCGGCCTGGCGCCGGCTGAGCTGGAGCTGAGGGCACCGGTGGCGGCGGTCCGCACGGTCACCGGTGAACTCGCCGACGAAGGTGGCGGGCAGGCCGAGGACAACCTGCGAGTGCTCACCGACTTGGGCGTGCGCGCTGGACTGTACGACTTCGGTGGCGGCATCCGCGGGCTGCGCTGCGTAGCAGACCTCTCGGTGTGCGTGCTCCGAATTGCCCGGCCGGTGTCCCACCAGTTAACCGAGGACCCGTCCCGGATCCTGGCGCGGGCGGCGCAGGCATTAGTGCACATCATCCGCGACGCTGGGGTCGACGTCGTCGCTCCGGTGGACACCGCCGAGCAGGCCGCGGACTGGGCGCGCATCGGCGCCAACTGGGCAATCGGCGCACTATCCGGCCCACCGAGCGAATCTCAGTGTCTCGAGCCCCTGCTCGACACCCTGGCTGACTCATGAGCTCGCACGGCGCGCGCTATCGCCAGTCGTCGATCACGTACGCGTCCGGATGGGAGTAGCCCGGCTCGTCGGGACGGTGCATCGTGACGCCGATGAGGTCGGCGGCGAATCCGCGCTGGCGCAGGACCCGGTAGGCGTCGCGCCGGGCGGTGTTCATCCCGGCGGCCAGCCGGGCGGCTCCCCGGCTGGCCGCGAACGCCTCGCAGGCACCCACCAGCCGCTCGAAGTCGGTGGCCGCGCACGCCGCCGCGAACTTCACGACGCACGTCCCGGTGTCTGCCTCCGAGCCCGGCCCGACATGGCAGACCGCAAAACCGGATCCGTCCGCCAGCAGTACCGTGTCACCGAGGCCCTGCTCGTGGCAGGCACGCAGCTCGCGACTCACGTCAAGGCCGGGATAGACCGTGTCGGTGAGAGCCGCGCAGTCGGCCAACCGGGCGGCCTGGTCGGGGTCCGCGGAGTACGTCGACCACTGCGCTGTGCCCGCGGCCGGCGGAGACACTGGCACGGACAGCACCGCGGTGAGGAATCGAGGCAGGAACCCGAAGCTCTGGTAGAGCGCGATGTGCTTGGGGCTGTGACCGAAGGTGAACAGCCCGGTGTGACTGAGCCGCCAACCGTCCATGATCTCCATCGTGCGAACCAGTAACCGGCGCGCGATGCCCCGGTCCCACAGTGCCGGGTGCACGGTCAGCGGACCGAAGTACCCGACGCTGCCCCACCGGGTGGCGAAGTTCGAGCCGACAACCCGGCCGTCAGCTTCGGCGGCCAGCGCCGCGCCCGGGTCGGCCGTCCAGCGGCTGCGCACGTAGTCGCCGTCGCCCAGGAACGCCATCGGGTCGGCCAATCCGAGAAAGGTGCCGAAGGCCAGGCGCATCACCCGATCCGCGTCGACCAGATCGGCCTCGGCGAGCGGTCGCACATCAACCTCGCCCACCCGTCCCCCCATACCTGTCGACGTCGTGAACTCGACGGTACCGACATTTTCGTCGACAGAAACGTGGGTATTGTCGAGTTCACGGCCATGGTGCCGTTACCTGGTTAACGGCACCCCCCCGACAAGCAGATCAGCTTCAGCCGACGCGGTCTCCGCCGTTGCCGCCATTGGCGTTACCGCCGTCGCCACCGACGCCGTCACCCGCGCTGTTGGTCTGGTCACCGAACAGGTTGATGTTCAGAAGGTTGAGGCCGAGGCCGCCCCTACCCGTGCCGCCGTCGCCACCGTAGCCGCCGTTGCCGCCCCGGCCGCCGCCGTCGCCGCCGTCATGACCACCGCCATGACCACCGCCGCCATCCCCGCAGCCACCGGCGTGGAACAAGGACAAGACGGTACGGGTGGGAAGTAGCTCCACGTGCTGGCCGTCAACCTCGGCAAAGCTGAATGTGTCAGTCATCGAAATCCCCCTTAGGCAGCCCAGTAGGCTGGCAACAGCGCACCCTCATCGACGGCAGTGTCGATTCGGCTAATCGCTACCATGGCCGGAATAAGATTGCCTGACAAGATGTGCTGACCCCTATCTTCCAACGTCGGTTTATACGGTGAGTTCATTCGCAGCTACTTAGTCAAGCGAGAAAACCTCGGAGATCCAAGCGACAGTTACCTGGTTTCCGAGCCCGACTACCTAGCTGAGATATCTTCGGCTATGGGCGAGGAAGAACCGGATCATCTCGGCGGACGCGTCGGGACCCGTCGGGTCGGTGTAGGACCCGACCGGACTGCCCCCGAACCACGCGTGCCCCCCGCCATGCACCGTCCAGGACTCGGCGAGGACGCCGCCGTCGACGTCGGTGTGCACGGTTCGGGTGCAGGCATGGCCGATCCGCCCGTCGATGTGCGTTGTCTCCGACACCGAGGTGCCGGTCGTGGCCAGCCGGGCGGCGACGAGCTTCTCGGCGTTCACCGGCGCCACGACCTGGTCGCGGTCGCCATGGAAGACGATCAACGGGACCGGCCCGCCGGGCGGCGGTGAGCCACCCGTGCGCATGGCGCCGAACGCCGACGTGACGTCGTGCGCCGCGCGGTAGGCGATCCCGGAATGCACGCCGACACCGGCGTAGAGCTCCGGGTAGGTCGCGGCCATCACCGCCGCCATCGCGCCACCGGCGGACAGCCCCGCGACGTACACCCGGGCGGGATCGACGGCGTGGTCGGTCATGATCTGGCGGGTGAGGCCGGCGATGATCGCCGGTTCGCCGGCACCGGCCTGCTGGTCGGCGGGGGAGAACCAGTTCCAGTAGCCGCCGTTGTTGGCTGCGGCGGACTGCTGTGGGTAAACGACGAGCAACGTGTGTTGCTCGGCGAGCTCGTTCATCCGGGTACCGGCGGCGAAGTCTGCGGCGTCCTGCTTGCCGCCGTGCAGCATGACGACCAAGGGCACCGGAGCACCGGCGTAGCCGGTCGGAATGTAGAGATCGTAACTCCGGGTTCCGGCTGGCTCGGTGTGGCTGAGGTGGCGGATCTCGCCGCCGAGTGCGAGGGGACGCGCGATCCTAGGACTGGCGCCGGACAGGTCAGCCAGCTCACCGGACCGGTCCGCGCCCGACTTCCCGGCCGCCCGGGCCGCGCCGAGGGTGCGCTGCAGGAGCGCGGTCGCCTCAGTCAGCTGCCCTGCACGGGTGAGCCGCAATGCTTCGGACATGCCAGCGATGCGATGTTCGTCCATGGGGAACCCCTTCGGGAGTCGGCAGGCGTCGGGCGATTGCGTGTTGCTCAGGTGCTGGTGCGGGGCGCGAGGGCAGCCTTGACTGCCCGCGACGCCCGGAAGGCGCCGAGGACCTCGACCGACGCGATCGTCGCCAGTGCGAGCTCGGGGCTGACATCGTCGGCAACGGTCGCCAGCCCGAGAAC
>DASUII010000297.1:0-62975 GCA_036279835.1 Pseudonocardiaceae bacterium | reverse complement strand
CCGCGTATCCTGCCCACCAGATAGGTGCCCTTTCCCCTGGGTGATCGCTCTCTTCGCAAAGACCATCATCCCAGGTCAACAGGGCACCTATCGTCATCTCACGACGCGTGTCTCCCACTTACTCGCGGATTCGGGTCAGAGGACGTATCGGACAGTACACGGTGCGTAGAGAGCCGGTCTTGCTGTTCTGCATCAGCACTTCCACCGACCTGCACTGTTCTCAGCGACCTTCCTCCGGTTGGCTTTCACCAGGCATGAGGCGGATTGGACGCTGAAACTGTTACGTCCTTCCCCGAGGGACGTCACTCCGGGTTGAGGAGAACCCGGCCAGCCGGAAGCAGGACCCATGGCAGGACGGCACAGGGAGCGCTGCAGACCGCCACTGGGGAGCGGCCCCTCAGCCACCGTACAAACTGCCGCGACGTTGGGAGCGCTATGGCCAGGCACCGCGCTGTGTCCGACCGTTTCCGCTGGCGCCGGTCATCAGCCCCGGCTGTGATCCCGATGCGGCATGTGCCGGGTATCGAGGTGGTGGACGCCGAGACCGGGATGGCTCATCAGGTAAGTGCTGAGGAGCTGCGGGCTGGCCGGGTGCGGGGGAATTACGAGGCGTATTGCAGCGCCCGATTCTTCGCGGCGAGCATGGTCGACCCGGGTCGTGGCCGATGCCCCAGGTGCGTGTCGTGAGCTGGCGGGCGTCGTGGGTGCTCACCTCAGACGGGACGGCGCACCTGCCGACGATGCAGGGCCCGGGGTTGTTGCTGACCGGGTGCCGCCGGTCGCTGCCGTCCTGGGTTCCCCAGTACGGCCCGATGCAGGGCCAGCGGCGCTGCCCAGCGTGTTTCGCAGCGTTGTTGCTTCCTTCTGGTTTCGTGATCGATCCCACGACCCCGGCTGGCCGCCAGTTGAGTGATGCCCCCGAATCGGCTCCTGGCGGCCAGCCGGTACCAGCTCCCCCGGCGCGGTGCGGATGAACCCCGGATGACCGAGCCCGCCCCTGGCGGCTGCCCGTACTGCGATTCCGCAGGTGGTGTGACCCGGCTGGCGTGTGCCTCACCCAAGGTTGAGGCGTGGTTGTGCGCGGCGTGCGGCGGGCAGTGGTGGATCTCGGTCGTGAACCCCCGTCCGCAGCCGTTCCTGGACCGGCTTACAGGGACCGTGGAACTCGCGGCGGCACGCTCGGTGCTGTGGGCCGTGATCACACTGGCAGATGAGGCGCCGGGCATTAGCAACGAGGAACTGCGGTCCCGGCTGCACATGCTCGCGCAGCGCGCCGAACGGCGCAGCTAACGGCTCGCGGACGGCTGGATGGCACGGTCCAGGCCGGGTGCGGGTTGACCTTCGAGCCGAAGCACGGCCGTCGGTGAGGACGACACGAGGCAGGTCGGGGAACCCCATTCAGACCGCTGCAGGCGGCTGATTTGGGGGTAGTGGCGTTGGTCTGCCTCGCCGAGTTGCCTGCCTCGTCGCAGATCAGAGGTAGGGCGGTGGCCCGGTGAGGGGGTGAGGCATGTGCCCCAGCGGAGGGGTGGTGCCTCACCGTCTGCCTCTGGTCAGATCGATGGAAATAGCCCCAATTTGGGCGTCGAGTGCGCTGGTGAGGTTGGCGGAGTTGGCCTCTGACCCCAGGTCGAGCTGCCTTCGTACTGATCTTGGCATTATGGCGGTTGTGCGCGCGTATGTCGGAGTCACAGACTGGGGCTGGTACCGGTTCCTTCAGAGGCGTGGCGCGACTGAGGTGAACTTCTGGCAGCCCAGCGGCGGGCGCCGCTTCGGAGTGATCCCTGAAGGTGCTCCTTTCCTCTTCAAGTCGCATTACTCGCACGGTAACCGCATCGTCGGTGGCGGCTTCCTGAGCGGTTGGGCGTCCTTGCCGATGTCCCAAGCGTGGGAGTTCTTTGGCGAGGACAACGGCTGCGCGACGCGCGTAGAGATGCTTACCCGGATCCGCAAGTACCGGAGGGGGATACTGGATTACAGTGATGTCGACCCGGAGATCGGCTGCATCATGCTCCGGGATGTCCGGTTCTTCGACCCGGACGACGCGCCAGCTGCTCCGCCGGGATGGGCAAGCAACATCGTTCAGGGTCGTAGTTACGACCTGACCACGCCTGAGGGCAGCTACCTCGAGCAGGTCCTCGAGGCCTTATTAAGACAGCATTTGAATTTGGTTTCCGGCGCCGTCCCGGGTGAGGTCTTCGGACCACCCCGCCTCGCTTCGGTCCGGGTCGGCCAAGCGGCCTTCAAGGCACTCGTCCAGGAAGCCTACGGCCGACGTTGCGCGGTGACCGGAAGCAAGATCGTTCCTGTGCTGCAGGCAGCGCACATCCGTCCCGTAACCGACCACGGCGAGAACCGGATCGACAACGGCCTCCTGCTCCGCTCCGACGTACACGCCCTGTTCGACCGCGGCTACCTGGGGATTCACCCACACAAGAAAACCTTGCTGGTCAGCCCGAATCTGCGGGCGGACTGGGGCAATGGCGAGGAGTTCTACCAGCGTGCGATGTCTGGCGAAACGATCGGCATGCCTCGACGGCGCCTTGATCAGCCGAACGAGGACTTCCTCACCTGGCATGCCGACACAAGATTCCGCGCTTCGTAGCGCCGGGGAGACGATTGCCCACTGTAGCTGTAGGCAGTCTGGGGTCGATCTCTGTCTGTCGGATGCCCGCACGCCCATCGGGGTGCTGGCTCGCCGGGCTAGGCGAACGCCTCGGGTGCCTGGTGCCACGCTCGCGACACGATCGATGGTCCACTGTGGATGCCGTGGGCATGGTGATGGGCACGAACTGTGGTCCAACGGTGCGCTCTATGCCCATGATTCGGACTCCGTGGTCCCTATTTGCACTGGTAGAGGTGTTAAGCGTCTGAGTCTGGCCGTCTCATAATCCGTCAGGTCGTGGGTTCGATCCCCACCCGCCCCACTTACCTACCAGCTGAAACAGTGTTATCCCGCTTCCGTAAGATGATCTATGGGCATGAATTTGGGCATGAGTTAGGCGGTGGGTATGACCGCAGCCCGTGCCAGGCGTGGGAGCGAGCGGATCCAGGGCAACATCGAGGCTCGCGGCGACTCGCTGCGCGTCCGCGCCGGGCCCGATCCGGTGACCGGCAGACCGGCGTATCTGCGGGAGACGGTGTGCGGCACCGACGACGCGGCCCGCCGCACGGCGCGACGGACCCTCAACCGCCTGGTCGCCGCAGCGGAGAAGGCGCGCCGACCGTCCTCGGCGGTCTCCTTAAGCCAGGTCATCGACGAGTGGTTGGGGGTTGTCGAGCATGAGGACAGCACCCGCGAGACCTATTTGGGCTACATCGAGCGCACGATCAAGCCTGCCCTCGGGTCTATGTCAATCGCCAAGCTCTCTGTGCGCCATCTCGAAACCCTGTACGCGGAATTGCGGCGGTGCCGCATCCGGTGTGACCGGCAACCCTTTGTCGAGCACAAGGCGGCCGGCGGGCATGACTGTGTGGCGGTGAAGTGCAAGCCGCACGTGTGCAAGCCGATGGCGGCCTCCACGGTCCGGCAGATTCACGCGATCATCAGTGGCGCCCTGTCTGCGGCGGTGCGGTGGGACTGGCTGGAATCCAATCCGGCGCGGATGGCCCAGCGGCCGAAACAGAAGCCTCCAGAGCCCGATCCGCCATCGCCCGCCGAGGCGGCCCGGTTGGTCGATGAAGCGTTCCGGATGGACGAGGACTGGGGCACGCTCGTCTGGCTGGTCATGACGACCGGCCTGCGCCGTGGCGAAGTGTGCATCCTGCGGTGGACGCGAGTGGACCTTGATGTGGGCCAGATCGAGATCCGCAGCAGTTACCGACTGCGCAAGGGCATCGGCACCGAGAAGGACACCAAGACCCACCAGATGCGCCGCATCGCGCTCGACACCGAGACCGTGGTGCTGCTCCGGGAACTCAAGCAACGATGGCGGGCAAGGCTGGCCAAGCTCGAGCTGGAGTTGACTGACGACATGTACGTCTTCACCGGTTACCGGCAGGCGGTGCCCACCGTTCCCTACTCACCGCACGGTGTGTCCAGTCGATACAAGGACATGGCCGACCGGCTGGGCATCGACACGCATATTCACGCATTGCGGCATTACTCGGCGACCGAGCTGCTCAGCGCCGGCATCGACCTGCGGACCGTGGCTGGCCGCCTCGGTCACGGCGGGGGAGGGGCAACCACACTGCGTGTCTACGCAGCATGGGTGGCGGCCTCCGACCGCAAAGCAGCCGAGATCCTCGGTTCCCGCATGCCAAGGCATTCCGGGTCGGCGCCTCTCCTAGCGCCCAAGCGGCGCTAGAGCGTTCACACCGGTGACGTCGGAGATGCGAACAATCGCCAGCGGGCGCTCTGCCGTGTCTGAGCTTGCTTCGATCTCGAGTGGAGGCTCCACCTGCAGTTCGCGCTCGTCGACGAGCTTCTCTTGCCTGAACAGCTGATATGCGTGTTCCGCATTGTCCAACGTAAGAGGACGACCGGTGCTGAGGACCGTCCGCACAATGTAGCGTACCCACTCATCGCGACTGTTTGCCCAGGTAGCGAGCATTGAGCGAGGTGTCGACGGCACGTGAAAACTGGGTTTTCGCCTGCCGTTGACAGTCCCGTGCTGATTACTCGCGCTGAGCGCAGCCGTTTGAGCCCGCGCATGGGCCGCAGTCGGGATTTCAGGCGGCCGTGGTCTGCATCGATCGGGTTGTTGGTGTACTGCTCGGTGACGTGACAGGCGCTCGGCAGCAGCTCATCGAGCACCCGCGGGTAGGCGGCGCACGGTCGGTGGTCAATTCGGTCGGTGATGGACCGTGCTCCAGCGCACCGGTGAAGAACCGGCGGGTAGCCGCTAGATCCCGTTTCTCGGCCACAAGCACGTCGATGACCTGGCCGAACTGGTCGATCGCCCGATACAGATAGACCCATCGCCCAGAGACTTTGACATATGTTTCGTCGACGGACCACCGGTCGCCAGGGGTGCGCCGGCAGGGTCGTGCTGCGTCGATGAGCAGCGGGGTGAACCGCTGCACCCACCGGTACAGCTCACGTGATCGACGGTGATGCCACGCTCGGCCAGCAGTTCTTCAACGTCTCGATAGGAGAGCCCGTAGCGCAGGTACCAGCGAACCGCGAGCGTGATCATCCGGTGAGAAGCGAAACTCCCACGAAGCTGGACCTCGATACTGGCACTCGACGACAGCGACGACGCATCGACCAAGCCTGCCTGATCTTGCTCTCCACCGACGCAACAGACCTCGTCCAAGTGTAAGCCTACGGTTTCTGTAGTAACCCGAACGGCTCAGTTAGGGATAGTCGTAACGGTGTATATGCATTGCCAAAACTTGAAGTTCGCGATGACGTAGCGAAGCTTGGTGAGAGAGGTGTTGAATCCTTTTTTTGCCAGTCGAGTAATTCGCGTCCTGCGGTGTGCAGAAGGCGTGCGCATCCGGGTCCCAAGTGGCCAGATCACCGATCGCGTTGCCCGGGTCGAGGATATCGAGTGGTCCGTTCTCGGCGACTGCCGTGGTGTCATGTGTCTTGCCGAATACCGAAAGCATCATCTACCGGAGCCAGGCGGGCAGCTCGGTGAGGCGGGCCGTCTGCGAGCCTTTCCGTCCCCACCGGAGCTCCTCGAACGGCACAGCGAGCCGCGCAGCCGGTAACTCGCTGCGCAGTACCTGGATCATGGCCCTCGATTCGAGCAGGGCAAGTTGTTCGCCGATGCAGTAATGGGGACCACCACCGAAGGTCAGCCGTAGGCTGAGATCGCGATCCAGGCGCAGCGTGTGCGGCTCGTTGTGGCAGCGGCTGTCGGTGTTGATGCCCTCGATGTCGATCAGCACGGGCGCCCCTCGCAACAGCGAAACACCCGCGATCTCCAGGTCGGTCGCGGCGAACCGCCACAACGTGTAGGGCACCGGGGGATGTAGGCGCAGAGTTTCCTCGATGAAGTCGGTCATGGCATCCGTGTCCGCGTCCGGGTCGAGGTGACCCGCTAGGACGTGCGCCAGCAGGAAGCCGAGGAAGGATCCGGTCGTATCGTGCCCAGCGAAGATCAGCCCGGTGATCATGTAGATCAGATATTCATCCGGGACATCGCCGAACTCGGCGCACACGCGCTCGTAGAGCACGCGGGTCATGGAGTCTTGCCCACCCTCACGGGCAGTCTGCACGGTCTGCATAAGCAGCTTTTCCAGCGCCGAGGGGTCGGGCTCCTGATCGCCCGCGGTGCCTAGCGCGATCGCCTTGAGACTGCTGATCGCGGTTCGGGCCATGACGGGATCGGTGACCGGGACGCCCAGCAGGTCGCAGATGACGAGCAGCGGGAAGTGGTAGGCAAATCCGCCGATCAGCTCGGCGGGTTCGCCGGCCTGTCCGGAGGATTGCGCGAGCTCAGCGAACAGATCGCGGGCGATTCCCGCGATCCGCTCCGAAGACACGCCAAGCCGGCGCGGAGTGAAGGCGGGCCCATGAATCCGGCGCAGTTTTCGGTGCTCTTCACCGTCGACGGTGATGAGTGTGAAAGGGCGTAGTTCGGGCGTCGGGAAGTCCAGCCCGTCCTCGACACCGTGCCAGGAGGCGGGTGCCAGTTCCGGATCCTTCACAAAGCGTGGGTCGGCGAGCACCTGCCTGGCCAGCGAACCCTCGGTGATGACCCAGACCGGGCCGCCGGCTGGCGCGTTGGCCTCGACGATCGGGCCGCCTCTCCGGAGCGCATCGTGCACTTCCGGTTTGCGCTGAATGGATTGTGCGGGGCAAGTGAACGGATCGGCCCCGACACGAGGTGCTCCGCTCATGACGACGATCCGCTCGAACCAGGGAAATCTGGAGCCTTGGCAAGCACCGAGAAACCGGCGCCGTGGGGATCGATCAGGTCGGCGCGACGCCCGAGCGGGGTATCTGCGGGGGGATTATCGGTGGTGCCACCGAGTTCCACTGCACGCCGCGCCATCGCGTCACAATCTTCGACGCCGAAAGTGAGTGCCCAGTGCGGTCGTACCGCATGTGTCGTGCCCAGCTCTCTGGTTCCCGCGACGGGCTGCCCGCCGATCTGCCAGATCGGGTCGGTCAACCCCGCGCACGAGAAGTCTTTGGCCGCCATGCCAAGAACTTGCCCGTAGAATGCCCTCGCCCCCTCGATGTCCCGGGTGACCAGCTCGACCCAGTTCATCGAGCGCGGCTGCCCGATCACCTCGGCGCCGTCCATGGAGATGCTCTGCCAGACCGCGCAGGCGGCTCCCTCCGGGTCGGCGAAGACTGCCATCCGGCCGAGGTTGAGCACATCCATCGGCAACATGATGATTTCGCCGCCCGCCGCCACGGCGCGTTGAGTCAGCGCGTCCGCGTCGTCAGTCGCGAAGTAGACCGTCCAGATGGCGGGCATGCCCTCCTGCTGGTCCGGGCCGTACGGCCGGTGGTACGGCGTGTCGATCTGGTGACGGGCGACGGCGGCGGCCAGCTGACCATCGCGCATAAAGGTGGTGTAGCCCTCAGCTCCTGGGTCGCTGACCACGCTCGCGGTCCAGCCGAACAGATCGCTGTAGAAGCGAGCGGAGGCTGCCACGTCCGGCGAACCGAGATCGAACCACGCCGGGGTGCCGGGGGGGTAACTGATCACTGTCGTTTCCCTTCACTGTGTTCGATGCCCTGCCCCAGGGCAGCGATGCTGGAGTCCCACAGCCGGGAGGCAATCTCGGGGGCAGCGGTCGGTCCACTGAGTTCACGTAACCCGCGGTCGGCGTAGTAGCCGCCGGGCACCAGGTCCGTGGCCGGCGCGGTCGCCAACCACACCAGGGTGTCTGCGCCTTTCGCCGCGCTACGCAGGAAAGGGTTGAGCCGGAAATAGGGCGCGGCGAAGGTCCCTCGACCGATCCGGGTGCGCACCTGGCCCGGGTGATAGCTGACCGGCAGGACGTCCGGCCACCGCCTGGCGGCTTCGCGAGCGACGAGGATGTTGGCCTGTTTCGACGTGCTGTAAGCACGGCCCGCCCCATAGCGGATTCGGTCGCTGTTGAGGTCCTCGGGGTCCGACTTGCCTTCGGTATATGAGTCGGACGAGGTTATGATCAGCCGTCCGCCGTCGAGTCGGCCACGGAGCAGGTTGGCGAGCAGGAACCCGGCGAGATGATTGACCTGGATCGTGGCCTCGAACCCGTCCGCGGTAATGATCCGTCTCCAGAATATGGCGCCCGCATTGCTGGCGAGAACATCAATCCGCTCGTACCTGCAGCGCAGCTTTTCCCCGAGTTCCCGCACTCGATCGAGATGAGTGAAGTCGGCCTGGAACGCGGTCGGGGCCGACTGGCCCACCGCGGCGATCTCTTGCGTGACCGATTCGAGCCGGGTGGTGTCCCTGCCGACGATGACCAGCCCGGCACCCAACCGGGCCAGCCCTATAGCGGCTGCCCGGCCGATGCCGGAGGTCGCGCCGGTCACAACGATCGTGCGGCCGCTCAGGCTCGGCGCGCTGTTGGCCCCGGCCATCACACTTTTTCCCGCACGCGGTTGACGAACGCGACGAGCGCACCGGGAGTCGTGATCTCGGATAGTCCTTCCTCTGGCAGCTTGAGCCCATAGGTTCGTTCTATCCGGCCCGCCGTCTCGAGGATGGCGAGCGAGTCGTAGCCGAGATGGTCGAAGGTGACGGCTTCGAAGTCGTTGTCCAGGTCGGCCGACTCGTCCTCGCCGGCACATTGCCGCATGATCTGCTTCAGTTCATCCAGGCTGAACTTGGCCATGGTTCCGCCTTTCGCTCCGGCTGTTGGGGCCTCTGGCGGCCACCCTTAACGCGCACCGTGGAATCGCGCTTGAACGGTGATGGACTGCGGGTTGTCCAGCGCGCTTCGAGTCCCGGTGGGCACGGTGAAGTCTCGCCGTCGATCGACTTGCGAAGGACGGACATGGTGGATGTTCTGATGAGTGTCGGTTCGCCTTCGACCGATCCGAACCTCTACTCCGAGGTTCAGCAGTTTTACACGCGGCAGATGCAGCTACTGGACGCCGGCCGCACCCTGGAATGGGCTGGCATGTTCACTGAGGACGCCATTTTCGAGGTCGGCGCCAAGTCGGTATCCGGTGCCGAGAACATCGCGCTGGCTGCGCGTGCCGTCGCGGACGAATTCGCGGAGGCGGGGATCACCCGGCGGCACTGGATCGGGATGCTTACCGTCGAAACCGCCACTGAGACCGTCGCGACCCGATGTTATGCCCTCGTGCTTGAAACCCCCCCGGGCGGCGACGTCGTCGTACGCCGCAGCACGGTTTGTGCGGACACCCTCGTGCATTCCGGGACGGCGTGGCTGGTCCGGCATCGGCGAGTCACCCGGGATGGGATGGACTGAGGATGGCTGCTTCCCTGACTACGCCACCGATCCTATCGCAGCCGGACACCCGGCTGCCGCCCCGGATCGCCAAATCTGCTCTCGCCACAGACGGGCTCGGGGACGGGATGGCACGGTTCTGGGACTGGTTCGCCGGCCGCGCGGAACACACTACGCACCGGGTCGAGCGATTGCGCCTCGAGGAACTGGTCGGCTGGAGCCGAGATCCCAGCACCGGGAACATCACGCATCACAGTGGGAAATTCTTCGCTATAGAAGGCCTCGACGTGCGGATTCCGGATGCCCCAGTCCCGAAATGGGGCCAGCCGATCGTCAATCAACCCGAAGTTGGCATTCTCGGCATCCTGATGAAGGAGTTCGACGGAGTGCTGCACTGCCTGATGCAGGCGAAGTTTGAACCCGGCAACTGCAACGGCCTGCAGCTGTCGCCAACAGTGCAGGCGACGCGGAGCAACTACACGAGGGTCCACCAAGGCAAGGCCGTGCCCTACCTGGAGTACTTCCGCCATCCTGAGGGGCATTTGGTCGTCGCGGACGTGCTGCAGTCGGAGCAGGGCGCGTGGTTCTACCAGAAACGCAATCGGAACATGATCGTCGAGATTGACCGGGACGTCGCGGCGTGGGAGGACTTTCACTGGCTCACCATTGGACAGCTGCACCGGCTGCTCACGGTCGAGAATTTGATCAACATGGACGCGCGGACCGTGCTGTCCTGCCTTCCCTTCGCGGGTGCAAACCTGCTCCCGTTCTTCGACGGTGCGTTCGCCGGCGAGACAACCTTCCACGATGCAGTGGTTCGGTCCTGCAGTGCGGCGGCGGGCAGCCTTCATCCGACCTACGAGATCTTGAGCTGGATCACCGGAGTCCGGGCAGAGGCTGAGGTGCGCACCTGCGGAGTTCCGCTCGCGCAGTTGCCGGACTGGCATTGGGTGCACGGGACGATATCCCATGAGAGCGGCCTGTTCTTCGACGTCATCGGCGTGGACGTGGTCGGCGGATCGCGCGAGGTCGCCAGTTGGACCCAGCCGATGATCGAACCGAAGGGAACCGGAATCGTCGCGTTCCTGGTCCGGCGGATTGAGGGTGTGTTGCATGCGCTTGTGCACGCCCGCGCCGAGCCCGGTTATGTCGACGTCGTCGAAATCGCGCCCACCGTACAATGCACGCCGGAGAGCCTGCGGGTGTTGCCCCCGGGCAGCAGGCCGCGTTTCCTCGACACTGTCTTGGAAGCTGCGCCTCACCAGATCCGCTTCGCGGCGGATCTCTCCGAGGAGGGCGGCCGTTTCTTCAACGCCGTCAACCGGTACCTCATCGTCGAGGTTGACGTGGATCTCGCTGGAGGATCCGAATATCGGTGGATGACCCTGCACCAGCTTGTCGACCTCTTGCGACACAGCCACTACCTCAATGTCCAGGCTCGCAGCCTGGTGGCGTGTCTGCACAGCCTGTCGGCGGGAGCAGGCTCCGCATCGCGGGAAATCCCGTGAAGGGCATCATCTTGGCGGACGGCGCGAACGTACGCCTGCACCCGATCACCCTCGCGGTTCCCCAGCAGCTCGTACCGGTCGGCGGCAAACCACTGATCTACTACCCGCTATCGGTGCTCATGCTGGCCGGGATCCGCAACATCCTGGTCATCGCAGATCCGGCTGACCTGTCTCAGATCCGGCGGCTACTCGGTGACGGCTCCCAGCTAGGGCTGGCCATCGACTACGCCGGACAGGATCGTCCCGGCAGCCCGGTCGATACCTTCATCATCGGAGCGGACCACATCGGCGGTGAGAACGTCGCTGTCATTCTTGGTGACAACATCTTCCACGGCCACCGACTCAGGGACCTGCTCGAACTCCACGCCCAGCACGTGCCCGGCTGCGTGCTGTTCCGCTGGTCGACTCGCGCGATCACCGGCCTGTACTTCTACCACAGCGACGTGGTCGACCTGGCCAAGGAGCTGGTGTTCGCCGAACGGGGCGAAAGGGATATCGCCGAGTTGAACCGCGCCTACTCCGACCGCGGCCGAACCCGGCTGGTGGAGCTCGGGCGCGGCTTCGAGATACTCGACGCCGCGACACCGGAGTCACTCATGCGGACGAGCCAGTACGTTCACGCCCTCGAAGAGCGCCAAGGCGTCCGGATCGCCTGCCTGGAGGAGGTGGCAATGAGGATGGGCTTCATCACTGCC
The DNA here is from genome assembly GCA_036279835.1 of Pseudonocardiaceae bacterium. Classification (GTDB taxonomy): domain Bacteria; phylum Actinomycetota; class Actinomycetes; order Mycobacteriales; family Pseudonocardiaceae. The sequence goes on along the minus strand of DASUII010000297.1, from coordinate 51,457 downwards.
GAGGCGTGCCATCGCCTTGGCACACGACTCGCCAAGTCCGAGTACGGCCAGTATGTGATGGCCGTGGCCCAAGAATCGGCTTCCAAGAGTGACACGGCGGCATTGCTGATGGCCAGCGTCCGGAAATGAGCTCCCATGCGAGTCATGTTCACCACATTCGCAGCACGCTCCCATTTTTTCGCCCAGGTTACCGTGGCCTCCGCGCTGCGGACCGCCGGTCACGAAGTCATCGTCGCCAGCCAACCGGATCTGACCGACGACATCGTGGCCGCGGGTCTGCCCGCGGCCAGGGTCGGTCCCGTGCTCAATCTCGAGCCCGAGACGCAACAGGCCAACGAGAGCTTCAACGATCGTAACCTTGGCGGCCTGGCCATGAGCAACACCCGGCACGATCCTTTCACCTGGGAGAAGGCGCTGGGCATGTTCACGGCGATGACGTCGTTCGTGTTCCAGAACGTGTGCCCGGAACCGATGGTGGACGAGCTGGTGGAGCTGGCGGTCGGCTGGAAACCGGACCTCATCGTCTGGGACCCGTTGACGTTGGGCGCGCCCGTCGCGGCGCGGATCTCCGGCGCCGCACATGCCCGGCTGCTATTCGGTCCAGATCAGGTAGCGAGGAACCGGGCGGCGTTCCGAGGCCTGCTCGCCCAGCAGCCGGCGGGGCGGCACGACGACCCGTTGACCGAGTGGCTGGCCTGGACGCTCGAGCGCAACGGCGGATCGGCGGCTGAGATCGACGAAGAGATGGTGGTCGGGCAGTGGACCATCGACCCGACTCCGACCTCCATGCGCGCGCCGCTGGACTTGCATTACGTTCCGGTCCGCTACGTGCCCTACAACGGTCGCTCCGCTCTACCGGGCTGGCTCCGGGAGCTGGCACCGTACCCCCGGCGCCTGTGCCTTACGCTCGGGGTGTCGCTGGGCGAGGCGCCTGATGGCGGTACGGTCGCCGCCCGGGATGTGATAGCGGCTGTGGACGGCCTCGATGTCGAGGTCGTTGCCACCCTGCCAGCCGATCTGCTGGTTCGATTGGGGAAGCTGCCGCCTAATGTCCGCGCAGTGGACTTCGTGCCGTTGAACGCCCTGCTCCCCAGCTGCGATGCCATCGTCCACCACGGCGGATCCGGAACGTTTATGACCGCGCTGTCCCACGGGGTGCCGCAGTTGATTGTGCCGGACATGATGTGGGACTCGATGGAGAAGTCGCTCGCACTGGCCGACTGCGGAGCCGGGGCTTTCGTCAATGATCCCGAGGAGTTGTCGGTGGAAGGGTTGAGAGACCACATCGTCTCGATACTCGACGATCCGTCCTTCGCGGTCGGGGCGGCGCGGGTCCGTACCGAGATCGTGGGAACTCCAAGTCCAAACGACATCGTGCCGGTACTCGAGAAACTGACCGCCGAGCACCGCGTCGGGCGTGACTTGGCGTCGCGGTCATGACTCGTCGAGCGGTGATCGTCACCGGGGGTGGCTCGGGCATCGGTCGTGCGACCGCACAGGCCTTCGCCGAGCAGGGCGATAGTGTTCTCATCCTCGGGCGCACCCACTCCGCGCTCAAGGTCACGGCTACGGGCTACGACAGGATTCACCCCTTCGCGGTTGACATCACCGATCCCGATGCCCCGAGCGTGATCGCCGAGACTGCGCATCGTGAGCTGGGTCGAGTCGATGTCCTGGTGAACAACGCCGCCACGGGTGGTTTCGGGGCGCTCGGTCAGCTCGACCGGGAACTCGTGGAAGCACAGGTCGCGACGAACCTCGTCGCGCCGATCCTGGTGACCCAAGCCGTGCTCGGCGCGCTGCAAGCCGCTTCGGGCGTTATCGTCAATGTCGGCTCGGCAGGCGCGCTCGGCCTGCGCTCCTGGTCGGGAAACGCGGTGTATGGCGCGACCAAAGCTGCCCTGGATCTCCTGACCCGGTCGTGGGCGGTTGAGCTGGGACCACGGGGGATCCGTGTGGTGGGCGTGGCACCCGGCGTGATCAACACTGGTGCGGGAGTACGAGCGGGGATGCCCCAGCAGGACTACACGCAGTTCCTCGATGGGATGCGCGCGCAGGTGCCCGTCGGCCGGATCGGCGAGCCGGCCGAGATTGCGTGGTGGATCATCCAGCTCACCTCACCGGAAGCCGCCTACGCGAGCGGCGCGGTCTTCGCCCTCGACGGCGCCCTTTCCGTGACCTGACGGTTGACGCAGTGGCGTTGCGCGTAGGTTTTGGCTGCGTCCAGTGTGACGAGGCTGTTGCAGCTCAACGTGGAGCGAACGAACTCGCGGGCGTCTTCGACGGTCGCTTGCTCGCCGAGGACGCCGGCGACCGCCTCTGAGGCGATCGCCACCGTGTGCTGTGCGGTGACCACGGTTGCGTCGCCGTCGCTCCGGATCGTCCATTGCCCAGTGTGCAGGGACAGCAACGCAGGCGTGCGCAGCTGCTTGTAGACGATCAGGTGCTCAGGGAAGCAGACCCGCACCGAAACGGTGGTATGCGTCGAGCCGTCCGCCGCGCGGGTGTCCATTTCTAGCAGCTGCAGGTTGGGGATCTCCTCATCTACCGATACCCGGTCGACATGCGCCAGCCGCTGCTCCCACTCCTTTGCTCGGTAAAGGAACTCGTAGCTGTCGGCGGCAGCACCGTCCACCAGGATGGTGTCGGTGAAAGTGAACAGCCGCTGGTCCCCTTCGCCGCGTTCCGCGGCGGTGCGCAGCGCGCAAAGCTCGGTTTCGCTGTTGCGATCGACAGCTTGGTGGATCCAGGCGATTGCCTCCGGGGTGTCCTCGACCGCCCGGAAGTCGTGCCGCAGCCGCACTCGGCTGCGCCCGCCGGCGAGTTCCTCGACGATCCACTCGCCGCCCATCGCCGCTACGGGATGCGCGGGCGCCTCCTGGCGGAACCGGATCCTCAGCTCGTCATGGTCGAGCTCGCGCCGGGAGGTCCAGCCGCGCGCCTTACCGTTGGCCGTCGCCCAGATCCGGAAGCGTTCCTCGGTGTCGCCGCGTTCGAGGTGCTCGACATGGACCGTGGGGGGAAAGACGGTCGGCCAGTTGCCCACGTCGACGAGCAGCCTGAACACGGCCGGAGGCAGGGCCGAGATGACGATCTCGTGCTCGGTCTTTCGGATAGCTGACTCCGACATGTGCATCCCTCCGGCAGGCTTCAGTAGTTACCGAGACCGCCGCAAACGTTGATGGCCTGGGCGGTGATCGACGCGGCAGTGTCGGACACCAGATAGCCGACGATGCCCGCCACTTCTTCGGGGGTGGAGTAGCGGCCGAGCGGGATCTTCGCGTTGAACCGTTCGCGCACGTCTTCCTCGGTGACACCCCAGAGGTCGGCGTAGCGCTGCCGAACGCCCTGCGCCATCGGCGTTTCTACGTAACCGGGACAGACGGCGTTCACGGTGATCCCGGTTTTCGCCAGTTCCAGGCCGAGCGCCTTGGTGAACCCGACGACCCCATGTTTGGACGCGGAATACGGTGCACCGAGCGCGACGCCCTGCTTTCCGCCAGTCGAGGCGATATTGATGATCCGGCCGCATTCCTGCTCCAGCATGCCTCCGGTGGTGAGCACAGCTCTCGTCACCCGGAAGACGCTGTTCAGATTGGTTTCAATGACATCGAGCCAGAGTTCGTCGGAAATCTTCGCGGTGACGCCGCCACCGCCACGGCCGGCGTTGTTGACCAGGATGTCAATCGGGCCGAAGCGGTCACGAGTGGCAGCCACCAGGTCGGCGACGGCGCCCGGGTTTCGCACATCGCATGTCCGGCCATCGACATCCATACCGGCCTCGCGTAGCTGCTTGACGGTCAGGGTGACGTTGTCTTCGTTGCGTGCACACAGCAACACGCGCGCCCCGCTCCCACCGAGGGAACGCACCACCGCGAGACCGATACCGCTTGTTCCTCCGGTGACGAGGGCGACCGCGCGGGCTTGGGGGGACATGGTTCTCCCTTCGGTTGGCGCGAAGCCTCACATCTGCCACTTGAGCTGCACTTGACGACTCGGGTTCAAGCGGCCCGCGAGAGCGGCGGCACACAGTCGTTCGGGTAAGAAAAGGAGAACCTTGATGCCCGTCCCACCATTCGATGCCGTCGGCGACAGAGCGGTCACGTTCGTCAACAGGTTCGCGGTGCACGGGTCATGCGGCCAGTTCGAGCAGGCGTTCACCGCCACGTCGGCGTTCATGGGACGCCAGCCCGGCTTCCTCGGTCACATGCTGCTACGCCATGCCGACGAGGGCAACGAACACCATTATCTCAACATCGCCTGGTGGCGGGACACCGCGTCGTTCCGGGTGGCGATCGGCCATCCGGACTTCACGCCGCATACCGCCGCGTTGCGCGTGCTAAGCACCAGTGAACCGAACCTGTACCTGACTCGCCAGCTGCGCACCGCACCCGAGCCCACCACCTGGTCCGCCTCGTCGAAGAGGGCACGATGACCCGCCGCGTCGTGATCACCGGCCTCGGCGTGATAGCCCCCGGCGGAATCGGGACCAAAGCCTTTTGGGAGTTCCTCGTGTCCGGACGCACGGCGACCCGCGCGATCAGCGCGTTCGACCCGTCAGCTTTTCGCTCCCGAATAGCGGCTGAGTGCGACTTCGATCCTGAGCTGGCCGGCCTATCCGTAACCGACCGGGAACGCCTGGACCGGGCCGCCCAGTTCGCCGTGGTCGCCGGTCGTGAAGCCGTCGAGGACAGCGGTCTGGAAATCGACGAGCGGTCAGCGCCACGAGTGGGCGTAAGTCTCGGCAGCGCGGTCGGCTGCACGCAGAAGTTGGAAACTGAGTACGTCGCGGTCAGCGGCGGCGGGATGAGCTGGCTGGTCGATCACACCCGCGCGACGCCCTACCTCTACGACTATTTCGTCCCGAGTTCAATGGCCGCCGAGCTGGCTTGGCTGGTCGGCGCCGAGGGGCCGACGTGCGTCGTTTCGGCGGGGTGCACATCGGGGATCGACTCGGTCGGCTACGCCTGCGAGCTCATCCGCGAGGGAGCGGCCGACGTGATGATCACCGGAGGCGTGGACGCGCCTATCGCCCCGATCACCGTCGCGTGCTTCGACGCGATCAAGGCAACCTCCGATCACAACGACGAACCCGCCAGCGCGTCCCGCCCGTTCGACCGCACTCGTAATGGTTTCGTGTTGGGGGAGGGCGCCGCCATCCTGATCCTCGAGGAGGCCGAGGTCGCTCGCAAGCGTGGCGCGCACATCTACGCCGAGATCGGCGGGTACGCGTCGCGAAGCAACGCCTACCACATGACCGGCCTGCGCGCTGACGGTGCCGAGATGGCGGCAGCTATCATCGCTGCACTCGACGAAGCGCGGTGTGCCGCATCGGCGGTCGACTACGTCAGCGCCCACGGCACGGCTACGAAACAAAACGACCGGCACGAGACCGCGGCGTTAAAGCGTGCGCTCGGTCAGCACGCCTACCGGGTGCCGATTAGCTCGATCAAGTCGATGATCGGTCACTCCCTGGGTGCGGTGGGGTCGATCGAGGTGGCGGCCAGTGCCCTGACCATCGAGCACGGTGTCATACCGCCGACGGCAAACCTTTACCAGCCAGACCCTGAGCTCGACCTGGATTACGTGCCATTGACCGCACGCGAACATCCGGTCGCCATGGCCCTCACCGTAGGCAGCGGCTTCGGCGGTTTCCAGAGCGCCATGCTCCTCGGCCGATTCGATCGGTGATTGCGCCATGACTGCCACCGTGGTCACGGGCGTCGGGGTTGTCGCTCCGAACGGGCTGGGACTTCAGCGCTACTGGGATGCCGTGCTGCATCGGAGGACCGGGATCGGGCCCATCGAGCGCTTCGACGCGAGTGCGTTCCCGTCCCGGCTGGCCGGTGAGGTCACCGATTTTGTGGCCAAGGACCACCTGCCGAGCCGCCTCCTTCCCCAAACCGACCCGATGACCCGGTACGCACTTGCCGCCGCCGACTGGGCGATCCGGGATGCGGCGGCCGACGACTCCGCGTTCCCGCTCAGCGTGGGCGTGGTGACGGCGGGTTCGTGCGGCGGCTTCAACTTCGGCCAGCGAGAGCTTCAGAACTTGTGGGGCAAGGGCCCCGACTACGTCAGCGCATACATGTCCTTTGCCTGGTTCTACGCGGTCAACTCCGGTCAGATCGCCATCCGTCACGACCTGCGGGGACCGGTCGGTGTCATGGTCGCGGAGCAGGCCGGTGGCCTCGACGCAATCGCCCACGCCCGACGCAAGGTCACCGCCGGCGCCACGATGATGGTCACCGGCGCGGTCGACTCATCGCTGTGCCCGTACGGGATTGCCGCGCAGGTCTCTTCCGGCCGGCTGAGCCGTGGCGACGACCCCACCACCGCGTATCTGCCGTTCGACCTTCGGGCCTGCGGGCACGTACCAGGCGCAGGCGGGGCCATCGTGACGCTGGAGAACGTCGTCCGGGCAAGGCGACGTGACGTCCGGGTATACGGGGAGATCGCGGGCTACGGGGCGAGCTTCGACCCACCACCGGATTCCGGTCGGGGCTCGAACCTGTGTCGCGCGATCGAAGCGGCACTCGCCGATGCCGGCCTTGACGCGTCCGAGGTGGCGGTGGTCTTCGCTGATGCTGCCGCGGTGCCTGAACTCGACGCCGCCGAGGCGGCCGCACTGGAAGCGGTGTTCGGTCCCCACGCAGTACCGGTGACGGCGCCGAAGACGCTGACAGGACGGCTCTGCTCCGGCGCCGGTCCCCTCGATGTGGTCACCGCGATGGTCGCACTTCATGAGGGCGTCATCCCCGCCACCGCGAACGTGTCCGAAGTGGTTCCGGACTTCGCCATCGACCTCGTCCTCGCCGAGCCCCGGCCGACCACCGGGCACGCCGCGCTGGTACTGGCGCGCGGCTTCGGCGGTTTCAACAGCGCGATGATCGTGCGGAGGGCTTGATGAACGGTGACCTGTACCTGGCGGGCTGCGGCACCTGGCTACCACCGGCGGTGACAACCGCGCAGGCCCTGGCGGCAGGGGACTGCGACGAGAGGCTGGCCGCCACGACGGCAATGCTGTCCGTCGCGGTCGCCGACAAGGAGTCCGCCCCGGAAATGGCCGCTCGTGCCGCCCGCGTCGCGCTGGACCGCGCGGGCTGTGGCCCGCCGGACATCGATCTCGTCCTGCACGCGAGCCTGTATTTCCAGGGCCATCACCTATGGGCGCCCGCGTCGTACGTCCAACGTGTCGCCGTGCGCAACCAGTGCCCGGCGATGGAGGTCCGGCAGGTTTCCAACGGCGCCATGGCCGCCATCGAGCTGGCCCGTGGCTACCTAGCCACATCGGCGGAGCGGTCCGCGGCGCTGATCAGTACGGGAGACCGGATGAGCCCGCCAGGTTTCGACCGGTGGCGCAGCGATCCGGGAACCGTCTACGCCGACGGGGGCACTGCGATCGTCGTGTCGCGCCACGCGGGCTTCGCCAGGTTACGCAGCCTGGTGACGATCTCCGATCCCGAGTTGGAAGGGATGCACCGTGGAGGGGACCCGTTCGGGAAGCCGACTCTCGTCGACCAGCCGACGGTGGACCTCGAGTGGTGTAAGCGGGAGTACGTCGCCGAGGCTGGACGCTCCTTCAGCACGGCGCGGATCGCCGCCGGGCAGAAGGCCGCGCTGGCCGGCGCGCTGGCCGCGGCTAGGGTCGAGCTCGGCGACATTGACCGGATCGCGTTGCCACACATGGGATGGCGGCGGCTAGAGGCCTGCTTCCTCACCCGGTTCGGCATCGACCCGGACATCACGACGTGGTCGTGGAGCCGGTGCGTCGGTCACCTCGGTGCTGGCGATCCGATCGCCGGATTCGACCACCTGGTCACTGCAGGCGTGCTCGGTCGAGGAGACCTGTGCCTGCTGGCGAGCGTGGGGTCCGGGTTCAGCTGGTCGTGCGCGGTCGTCGAAATGCTCGAACGCCCGTCGTGGGGTGACGTGAGTGGGCAAGTACCGTGAATCGCCGGTGCGTCGCACTGATGTTCCCGGGCCAAGGCTCCCAGCACACCCGGATGGCCAGCGGTCTGTACCTGCACGAACCAGAGTTCACCGCGGCGATGGACGAGGTGTTCTCGGCCTTCGGCGACGAGGGCAAGCCACTGCGCAGTGACTGGCTCGCCGAGCATGCGGTGGTCTCCATCGATCACGTCACCCGCGCGCAGCCGCTCCTGTTCGCGGTCGACTACGCCCTGGGTCGGATGCTGCTGAGCTGGGGAATAAGGCCGGCTGCGCTGCTGGGTCACAGCGTGGGGGAGATGGCCGCTGCCACCCTCGCCGACGTCTTCACCCTTGATGACGCCGCCACGCTCGTCCTCGATCGGGTGCGACGCCTCGCCGCCGCGCCGCCGGGAGGCATGCTCGCGGTCGCAGCCGCAGCGGCGGCGCTCGAACCATTCCTGACGCCGGAGGTGGTTGTGGCGGCGGTGAACGCCCCCCGCCAAACTATTGTCGCGGGGCCGAACGGTCCGCTCGACGCGGTTGCGGTGGCCCTGCGCGATACCGGTGTGACCTGCCAGCGAGTCCCGTCGCTCACCGCGTTCCACAGTCCCATGCTCGCCGAGGCCACCGGCGGCGCCATCGAGCGGTTCGCCGCCACGCCGGTGATGCCGCCTCGGCTACTGCTCTATTCCGGGTACACAGGTGAGCCGTTGACCGGCGATAAGGTCGCCGATCCCGCTTATTGGGCGAGTCACCCCGTGGCCGTGGTGCGTTTCTGGCCGGCGCTGGACGCGATGCTGGGCTGGTGCAACGACGTTGTCTGCGTGGAGGCCGGTCCGGGGCAGGGGCTCACCCGGATCGCGCGCCGCCATCCCGTCGTCCGCACCGGGCGCGGCGCCGTGGTGCCGTTACTGCCCGCACGCCCCGGCCCCGCGGAACGGGACCGGGAGTCGGTGGCCGCCGCCTTCGACACGCTTGCTGACTACCGGGATACCCTGGCGGTGACGAAACGGACCGGGACGTCGATGGTCAACGGCGAGTCGCCGTCACGCATCGCGTCCAACCCGGCGATGAGCCGTTCCCGCAGTTCCTGGCACTGATCAGCGGGAAGGTTCTGCCACAGCAGCCGCATGCCATGGGTATGTGACCAGTCCACCCACGCCTGCCCCGAACGGGCGGTCAGCCGCACCGGCTCGTCGACGATGGTGACCTCGCCGTATCCGGCACGCGACAAGGTCCCTTCCAGGTCGACGGCCTGCTCGAGCCAGCTGTTGAACCGGCGGACCATCGATTCGGGTTGCCATTCGGTCGGCAGGTAGTTCAGCAGTTCCTGGGGGATCAGCGCGGTGAACATCGGTGGCAGAAACGGGAATGTTCCCTGGCGGAAAGTAGGACTAGTGAACGCAATTCGTCCACCGTCGGCGAGGATTCGAGTGTAACGGGCCAGCGCGGCGGGCGCTTCGGGCAGGAAAATCAAGCTGTAGCTGCCCGTCACAACGTTGAAGGACCCGGCCGGCAGTTGCGGCGCTTCCCCGTCCATCACCCGCAATTCGACATTTGTCACGCCCAGCCTGACCGCTTCCCGTTTAGCCTCCTCGATCATGGCCGGCGCAAGGTCGATACCCATTACCTGGCCGCCCTGGCCGACCCGATCGGCCGCCATGAATACGCAGGTGCCACGACCGCATCCGACGTCGAGCACGCGTTCACCGGGCGCTGGGCCGGCAAGCTCGATCAAACGATGTCCCATCGGGGTGAAGAACTCGACGCCCAGGCGATCGTACGTCGTCGCTGCGTGGTGGAACACCTGCGTGACTTGCTGCTTGTAGTACGAGGCCTGCACGTGGGCTCCTGCCGGTCAATGCTCCTTCGCGATTCACCAGTGTCCGGGTCCCGTCTCGAAAATCGGTGGAGGCCGACTCGAGAGTCAACGGGTCATCGGCTTGGGAACGATCGGAATTCGCGACCGGTCACTTGTGTGATCGCCGGGCAGCTCCCATAATTGCAGGTGAATTCAACACCTCCGGATCCGGCCGCTTCGCCGTGTGCAATCCCGCGAGAGGAGCGTTTCCTGGCATGAGTGAGCAGATCGCCGTCGTTCGCCGCATGGTGGAGGCGTACAACACGGGAAAAATCGACGACCTTGAAGAGTTCATCCACCCTGAGTACCTGAATCCGGGTGCCCTGGAGCACCACCCGGACCTGCGCGGGCCGGAGGCGTTCGGCAAGGCCGTCGGGTGGTTGAAATACGCGTTTTCCGACGAAGCCCACCTCGATGAGATCGGGTATGAGCAGCGTGGCGAATGGGTCCGGGCGCGCCTGGTGCTCTACGGCAGGCACGTGGGCAACGTGGTGGGTATGCCGCCGACCGGGCGCCGTTTCTCCGGCGAGCAGATCCACCTTATCCGCGTGGTTGACGGGAAGATCCTCGATCACCGCGACTGGCCGGACTACCTCGGGACGTACCGGCAGCTGGGCGAACCATGGCCCGAGGACTGCGGTTGGCGCTCATGACCGCCGATCCCCAGGTCTGTCCCGGTCCGCCAGACGCCGATGCCCTCAGAACGCTTATCCGTCTTGGCAGCCTGCACACCCCCATGGTGGTGCGGGTGGCCGCGACCCTTCGGCTGGTCGACCACATCGAGGCCGGCGTCACGAGTCCTGAAGCGCTCGCCGCGAAGACCGACACCGATCCGCACGCGCTTCTCCGGCTGATGCGCCACCTGGTGGCTATCGGAATTCTGACGCAGACGGTTCCCGGGCACTTCGCGCCAACGGCGGTCGGGAAGATGCTCGCCAGCGATCACCCGGCCGCGCAGCGCGCCTGGCACGACCTGACCCAGGCTGTCGCACGCGCCGACTTGGGCTTCACCCGGCTTCTGGACGCCGTGCGCACCGGCAAACCGACCTATGAGTCGGTGTACGGCAAGCCGTTCTACGACGACCTCGCGGCGACGCCCGAATTGCGCGAATCCTTCGACTCCCTGCTTGCCTGCGACCAGGACGTCGCCTACGAAGGCCCGACTGCTGCCTATGACTGGACGGCGGTGAAACACGTGCTGGACGTCGGCGGGGGCCAGGGCGGATTTGTGACGGCGATCGCTCGCGCCGCTGCCCATGTCACCGCGACGGTTCTGGAGCGCCCCGGGACCGCGGACGCCGCCCACCGGTATATCGCCGCCGAAGGGTTCTCCGACCGGATCGAGGTGATCGAGGGCGACTTCTTCGCGCCGCTGCCGCGAACCGCCGATGTCGTAATCCTGTCCTTCGTGCTGCTGAACTGGTCGGACGAGGACGCCCGACGGATCCTCGAGCGCTGCGCGGACGCGCTCGTGCCCGGCGGCCGGATCCTCGTCTACGAACGGGACGACCCGCCGGAAGCGTCGACCAACGAGGACTTCACCGAGCTCGATCTCCGAATGCTCGTTTTTCTGGGCGGGCGCCTGCGTACCCGCGACGAATGGGCTGCCTTCGCCGAAACCGCCGGGCTTGCCGTCGAGTCTGTGTCGCTGCTGCCGTCACCGACCGTGCCCTACGACCTGTCGTTGCTGGTGCTGGCACCGACCAGCCAACGGCCACGACACCTGCCAGTCACCTGCCAGTGAGGAGACGAGATGGTCACCCGCATGGTCCCCAGCGCCAACGTGATCCTGTGGAGCGAGGATTTCGGCGACCCGACCGACCCTGCTCTACTGCTGGTGATGGGCGGCAACCTGTCGGCGATGGCCTGGCCGGACGAATTCGTCGAGCTGCTGGCAGCCGCCGGGCACCACGTCATCCGTTACGATCACCGGGACACGGGCCGGTCGACCCAATGCGATTTCACCCAACACCCCTACTCCTGCGATGAGCTCGTCGCCGACGCGGTCGCCGTACTCGACGGCTGGGGGGCGTCAGCCGCCCATGTGGTGGGTTTGTCACTGGGCAACACGATAGGGCAGCTGCTCGCACTGGATCACCCGGATCGGCTGCTCAGTCTCACGGTGATGCTCGGCGGCGCCCTGGATATCGACTTCGACGCCAATATCGAACGAGCCATGAACAGGAAGCCGTCCATCGACGGTCTTCCGCTGCCCACCCAGCGGTTCCTCGACGTCATGGCGCTGCTGTCCGAGCCGGTCGAAGGGCCGGACGCCGAACTGGCTCGCCGGGTGGAGAAGTGGCGGCTCCTCAACGGGGACGGGGTGGACTTCGACGCCGACGAATTCCGCCGTCGAGAGCTTCGGGCCATCGCCCATTCCGGGAAATTCAGCGAGCCGCTCGTGCACCACATGATCCCTCAGCCACCGGTGGCGCGCGGAGCCGAGCTCGGTCGCGTCAGGGCGCCCACGCTCGTGATCCAGGCGATGTGTGACCCCGCCGCTCCACCACCTCATGCCCGGCACCTCGCGGAGCTGATACCCGGAGCTCGGGTTATCGAGATCCCGGCGATGGGTCACGCTCTTGCGCGCGCGATTCACGAACCGCTCGCCACCGTTATCTGCGCCCATACCCGCGAAGTCATCGCCCGGCCGGACAATCAACGAGTCATCGCATGAGGAGCTAGCCATGTCGATTACCGCTACGGACAGCGAGCTGGGTCGCCATCTGCTGACGGTCCGCGGCTTCCAGTTCGTCATGGGCGCGCTCGGCGATCCGTACGCCTTGCTCCTGCGGGGCGAGACTGACGACCCGGAGCCGATGGGCCGCCAGGTCCGGGAGCGGGGGCCGCTCTACCGGAGCAACATGGCCACCTGGGTAACCGCGGGCGCGGCGCCAGCCGCCCAGCTCCTCCAGGACTCTCGGCTTGGCACCCGCCATCCGGGCTCCGCCGGCGCCCAGGACCACGTCTTCCAGAACGTGTGGGAGGCGTGGCAGCTGTGCCATGTCACGCCGCTCGACGGCGCGTTGCTCACCCAGCCCGGCGACGACTACCAGCGGCTGGCCCGGATGGTTGCGCCGGTGCTGGGCGCCGACGTCGTCGGCGCTTGGCAAGTCGACATCGAGCGGGTCGTCGAGCAGGTGCTCGACCGGCTCGATGGCGAGTTCGATCTGGTGGCGGACCTGTCCAGACCGATCGTGATCAACTCGCTCGCCCGGGTGCTCGGCCTGCCAGACGCGACTCGAGCGGAGCTGGCTGAGCTGGCGCCACGGCTCGGGATCGCGCTGGACGCCACCTTGTGCCCCCCGCAGCTCAGAGTCGCCCGCTGTCTGATGGACGCGGTCGCCCGGCTGCGCACGCTGCTCGGCACGGTGGTCACCGCCCGCCTGGCCGAGCCGCGCGATGACGCAGTGAGCGCGCTGTTCGCGACCGCCGGGGAACGCGACCTCGCCCAGGACGACGTCCTTGCCATCTGTGTGCTGGCAGCCGTGGCCGGCGCCGAGATTGCCACGGCCGTGATCAGCAACGCGGTGATGGCCTTGCTGGAACACCAGGACCAGTGGAAGGTGCTGTGCGACGATCCCGGCCGCGCATCGGACGCCATCGACGAAACGCTGCGCTGGGCCCCGCCGGTCCGGATGCAAAGCTGCATAGCGCAACAGGACTTCGAATTGGCCGGGCAGCAGATCGAGGAGGACAGCCACGTCGTGGTGCTGGTCGACGCGGCCAACCGCGATCCTGCTGCCAATACGGATCCGGACCGGTTCGACCTCGACCGTCCGCACCGGACGGACTACCTGAACCTGTCTCTGGCCGGCAGGACCTATGAGAGCGTTGTCGCTCCGCTAGCGCGGCTGCAGGCCACCGCCACCCTGCGGGGGATTGCGAGGCGCATGCCTGGGCTCAGCGCGAACGGGCCGGTACTGCGGCGGATCAGATCACCCGTGGTGCGAGCGGTGCTGAGGTTCCCGCTCACTGGCCACTGATCGCGTTCGTGAGGAGACATGCGATGCGGGTAGTGGTGACAGCGTTCGCGATGGACGCACATTTCAACGGGGTGGTCCCGTTGGCATGGGCACTGCGGACCGCGGGTCACGAGGTCCGGGTGGTGAGCCAGCCCGCACTGACCGACAGCATCACCAGGGCCGGGCTCACCGCGGTGCCAGTCGGCACCGATCACCAGGTCGAGGCCGTGATGGGTGCGGCGGCTCCTGGTGTCTTTGCTCTGCACCAGAATCCCGATTACCTGGAGAACCGACCGGAGCTGCTCGACGTCGCCTTCCTTGCGGCGTCGACCACAATGCTCACCGCGACATTCTACGCACAGATCAACAACGACTCGATGATCGACGAGATGGTGGACTTCACCCGGTGGTGGCGACCGGACCTGGTGATCTGGGAACCGTTCACCTTCGCCGGGGGCATCGCCGCACACGTCTGCGGCGCGGCGCACGCCCGGCTGCTCTGGGGTCCCGACCTGTTCTTGCGGGTACACGATCGGTTCCAGGAAGAGCTCGAGTTCGAACCGCCCGAATACCACGACGATTCGTTCGAGGAGTGGCTCAGCTGGACCCTTGAGCGGTTCGGTGCCCGGTTCTGCCCGGACGTGATCAGCGGCCAGTGGACGATCGACCAGATGCCGCCCAGCGTCCGGTTCCACTCCGACCGGCTGCTGGTGCCGATGCGTTATGTTCCCTACAACGGTCCCTTGCCCGCCGTGGTCCCGCACTGGCTGCGCGCCGAGCCGCAACGGCCGCGGATCTGCATCACCCAGGGGATGACGGAGCGCACAACGGGCTTCTCAGGGATCGGTTCCGTCGAAGACGTGCTGGAAGCGACCGGTCACCTGGCCGTAGAAGTTGTCCTCACCATGAAGGCCGGCGAGCGCGAGCGGCTGCCCACTGTGCCGGCTAACGTCCGGATCGTGGAGAGCGTGCCGCTGCACGTTGTGCTGCCGAGCTGCTCGGCCGTCGTGCACCACGGCGGCGCGGGCACCTGGGCTACCGCGGCGCTCTACGGCGTGCCCCAGCTGGCCTTCGCCTGGCAGTGGGACGACGTGTTCCGCGCTCGCCAGCTGGAGAAGTTCGGGGCGGGCTTCTTCCTGGCGCCAGAGCAGGACCGCAACGCCAGCAGCGTGCGGGACAACCTCGCCGCCCTGATCAGTGAGCCGTGCTTCCGGGAAGGCGCCACCCGGATTCGCAACGAGATGCTCGACTGCCCCAGCCCGAACGACGTGGTGCCGACCCTTGAAGCGCTCACGGCTCGCTATCGGGCCACCTGACGGAAATGTGACGCATGGGTTAGCGATTGGCGCAGGCAGTGGCCCGTGAGCGAGTTCTCGGCTTCGAGCAGATGATCTGGGGTGCCCTCGAACATCACCTGCCCACCCGCGCTGCCGCCGCTCGGACCGAGGTCGATGATCCAGTCGGCGTTCTTGACGACGTCGAGATTGTGCTCGATGACGATCACGGAGTTCCGTTGATCGACCAGCCTGTTGATAACGTTGAGCAGGCTGTCGATGTCCGACATGTGCAGGCCGGTGGTCGGCTCGTCCATCACGTAGACGGTGCCGCGTTTACCCAACTCGATCGCGAGCTTGATGCGTTGACACTCACCGCCGGACAACGTGTTCAGCGGCTGTCCTAGCTGCAGGTAGCCCAGCCCGACGTCGATAATCGATTGGAGAACGCGGGTAATCTTCGTTTCGGTGAAGAACGTGGCTGCCTCGGCGGCGCTCATGGCCAGCACGTCGCTGATGGACCGCCCGCGCAGGGTGTACCGGAGAACCTCGTCGGTGAACCGATGACCGTCGCACACCTCGCAGGTCGTGATCATCGGATCCATGAAGGCGAGATCGGTGTAAATGATGCCCAGCCCCTGGCAGTTCGGGCACGCCCCGGCGGAGTTGAAGCTGAACAACGAGGCGTTGACCCGGTTGACGCGGGCGAACAGCCGCCGGATCTCGTCCATGATCCCCGTGTAGGTCGCCGGATTGGACCGCCGATTGGTGCTCACCGCCGACTGGTCGATGACGACCGCAGAGGGGTGCTGAGCGAGGAAAACGTCGTGGATCAAGGTGCTCTTGCCGGACCCGGCCACCCCGGTGACCACGGTGAGCACTTCGGTGGGGATCTTGACGGTGATGTTCTTCAGGTTATGCAGGGCCGCGTTGGCTACGACCATATGCCCGCTCGGTGAACGGAATTCGGCCTTGAGCGGGAGTTGCCGCCGCATGAATCGTCCGGTGAGCGTGTCCGAGTCGTGCAGGCCCCGGACGCTGCCCTGGTAGACGATCTCGCCGCCCTCCTTACCCGCGCGCGGTCCAAGGTCCACGATATGGTCGGCAATCTCAATGACGTCGCGGTCATGCTCGACCACCAGGACCGTGTTGCCCTTGTCCTGCAGTTCCCGGAGCAAAGTGTTCAGCCGTTGAACGTCTCGCGGGTGCAGCCCGATCGTCGGCTCATCGAAGATGTAGACCACCTCGACGAGGCTGCTGTTGAGGTGGCGGACCATCTTGATCCGTTGTGACTCGCCACCAGACAGCGTCGAGGTCTCCCGATCGAGGCTGAGATAGTCCAGCCCGAGCTCGATGAGATGGCCCAACCGCTCGGTGAGGCTATCCACCACGGACGTGACCGTGCGGTTGTCCACCCGCTTGATCATCGCCATCAAATCCCCGATCTCCAGTGACGCCAGTTCGGCAATGTTTCGCCCATTGATCCGGCACTCGAGAACTTCCTTGTTCAGCCGCTTGCCGCCGCAGGTTCGGCAGGTGGACGACGAGACGACTCGCTCGAGCGCCGCCCGGTTCTTCGCGCTCATCTCGTCGGGTTCCTTGCGAAGGTAAAGCCGGTCGAATTTTTCGACGACGCCCTCATATTTCGAGTTGATCTGTCCGCCTTGCCACTCCAGCGGGATCGTTCCCTCCCGGCCATGCAGCAACGTCTGCCATTCGCGCTCGGTGTAGTCGCCAAGCTTCTTGTTGTTGTCGAAAAGACCGGAATTCGCATAAAGCTTCCAGAACCAGTTCCCGACCCCGAACGCCGGATGCATGATTGCGCCCTCGTTCAGCGACTTCGACTTGTCCAGGAGCTTGTCAAGGTCAAGCTGCACTCGGCGGCCCAGCCCCTCGCAGTCCGGGCACATCCCAGCGGGATCGTTAAACGAGAAAGCGTTCGAGTAGCCGACCCACGGCTGTCCCGCCCGGGAGAACAGCAGCCGCAGTAGCGAGTATATATCGGTGATGGTGCCCACGGTGGACCGTGAGTTTCCACCGATACGCTTCTGGTCGATAATGATCGCGGTGGAGAGGTTCGCGATGACGTCCGCGTCGGGTTGGCCGTACCGTGGCAGCCGATTGCGGACGAACGATGTGAATGTCTCGTTGAGCTGGCGCTGGGATTCCGCCGCGATGGTATCGAAGACGAGCGACGACTTCCCCGAGCCCGAGACTCCGGTGAATACCGTGATCTTGCGTCTGGGAATCTCGACCGAAATATCCTTGAGGTTGTTCTCACGGGCGCCGACGATCTGGATGAACTGCTGTTGCATGATTGTTCCCCGGGTGGCTGAATGGTCTGGAATCTGTGCGGATGACATCACTGCCGGGCGACCCTCGACTGGACCACCCCATCGCCGTTGGACCCAGCCTGAGTTGAAGACGGCTCGAACGACCGGCGCGCTCGTCCTGCTCCAGCCGTTGGTCAGTGCACCTCGTTGGCACGGTACCTTACCTCGTCATGACGCCTACGCTAGCGGACCTTGCGGCCAGATCTTGGCCGCAGTAGGCACGAGTTCGGCTACCTGGAGCTCGACCGTGCTGCGACTGCGGACGGCAGGCGCGGTATGCAGCTGGCCCGCGAACGGCCGCATTCGACGGTAGTGTGCGGATATGACCTCGATGCTGGTAACCGGTGCCGCAGGTTTCATCGGTTCGCACTTCACCCGCTATTGGATGGGCGAGCGCCCGAACGATGTTATTGTAGCGCTGGACGCGCTCACCTACGCGGGCACCGAAACCAACCTCGCTGATATTCGCCAGCGAATCACCTTCGTACAGGGCGATATCGGTGACAGCGCCCTGGTGCAGCGCGTGCTGTCCGAGTTCGAGATCGACGTCGTTGTAAATTTCGCCGCTGAGTCCCACAACAGCCTTGCCGTACTGGACCCTGGACGGTTCTTCCGCACCAACGTGTTGGGCACGCAAACGTTGCTTGAGGTCTGTCGACAGGCTGGGGTGAGACGGTTCCATCATATCTCCACCTGTGAGGTATATGGTGACCTGGCACTCGACGCCGATCACGCCTTCACCGAGGACAGTCCCTACCGTCCGCGAACGCCGTACAATGCGAGCAAGGCTGGTGCCGACCACGCGGTCCGGGCCTACCACGAAACGTTCGGACTGCCGGTTACGATCACCAACTGCGCGAACAACTACGGACCACACCAATTCCCGGAGAAGGTCCTTCCGCTATTCACTACACGGGC
Source organism: Pseudonocardiaceae bacterium (assembly GCA_036279835.1). GTDB lineage: Bacteria > Actinomycetota > Actinomycetes > Mycobacteriales > Pseudonocardiaceae. The sequence continues at coordinate 33,174 of DASUII010000297.1, read as the reverse complement.
CCTGGACAATCAGTCATTGCCGGTCTATAAGTCCAAGGACAACCGGCGCGAATGGATCCATGCGATCGATCACTGCCGCGCGATCGGGGCCGTGCTGCAACGTGGCCGGATCGGCGAGACCTACCACGTCGGCACCGGGGTCGAGGCCAGTGTCGAACAGGTAGCCGACCTCGTCCTCGACGAACTTGGCCTGCCCCAGGCGATGAAGACCATCGTTCCCGATCGACCCGGCCACGACCGGCGCTACCTGCTGGACTCCACCAAGATCCGTCAGGAACTTGGGTGGCGACCGCACATCGACTTCGACGCAGGTGTCCGGGAGACCATTCGTTGGTACGTCGACAACAGGGCCTGGTGGGACTCGCTTCGCGACCGCAGCCCCGTCACTGAAGACACCTGGGCGAGCTAGCGACCAAGGATCGCTAGAGCGGGATGTTGCTGTGACTACCTCTGGTCGCAGGGGCGGCGGCCAGCGCCTCTGCGAGCTTGCGCCGCGTGTGGCGGGGATCAATGACCTCATCCACGACTCCGATCGCCAAGGCCAACCCGAGCCCACCGACGGCACGCTCGTGTCCGGCCACCAGTAGCTCGTGCAACGCCTCCCGCTCCTCTTCCGGTGCGGCCGCCAGCTCCTTGCGGTGCAAGATGCCCACGGCTGCCCGCGCGCCCATCACCGCGACCTCCGCGGCGGGCCACGCGAATACCGCGGTTGCGCCGAGTGAGCGGGAGTTCATCGCGATGTAAGCACCGCCATAGCTTTTGCGGGTCACCAGCGTCACGCGAGGCACCACCGCTTCGGCGAACGCATGGAGCAATTTCGCGCCACGCCGCACCACACCCTCCCATTCTTGGCTGACGCCGGGCAGAAAGCCGGGCACGTCCACGACCACGACCAGCGGTATTCCGAATGCATCGCACAAGCGGACGAACCGAGCCGCCTTTTCCGCGGACAGGGAATCGAGGCAGCCACCCTTACGGAGGGGATTGTTGGCAATCACGCCGACCGCACGCCGACCGAGCCGGCCGAACCCGATGACGATGTTGGCCGCCCACCGAGCCTGCAACTCTTCGAACATGCAACTGCCGTCGACATCGGTGTCAAGGATGTGCCGCAGCAACGGCTTGACGTCGTAGGCGCGCCTCGGCCGCTCGGGTAGCAGCCTGCACGGGTTTCCCTCGTCGCGGACCCCGCTGAGGTCGAAGAAGCCGGGCATGGTGAAGAAACCGGTGATCCGCCGTGCCCGCAGGTAGGCGTCCTGCTCGTCCTCGGCGACCACATGCACGACGCCGGACCTGCGGCTATGCGCCTCGGCGCCGCCGAGACAGTCCATTGCGATCTGCTCACCGGTCACGCTGCGCACCACGTCCGGCCCGGTGACGAAGACCTTGCCGTCCGGATCCATGATCACCACGTCGGTCAACGCGGGACCGTAGGCTGCGCCACCCGCCGCCGGGCCGAGCACCACCGACAACTGTGGCACCCGGCCCGACGCGCGGGTCATTGCGGCGAACACGTGTCCCATCCCGTGCAGTGACCGCACCCCTTCGGTCAACCGTGCCCCACCGCAGTGCCACAGACCAATCACCGGGCACCGTTCCCGTACCGCGGTTTCGATCGCCGCCACGATGTGCTGGCACCCGTCCACTCCTATCGCCCCGCCCATGGTGGTGGCGTCCGTGCAATAAGCGACCACCATCGCTGCGTCGATTCGGCCGCGCACGGCTTGCACACCACTGGAATCATGCGGCCGCAACGCGACTGCCGAGCCGGCGTCCAGCAATCGTGTCAGCCGCTGAACGGGGGAGCGGCAGTCCTGATCGCGGTCGGTGATCACCAGTGCCATCGTTGACCTCTCGGTGTTTCCGGGGGGAAGGGCAAATGCGAGCATCATGGCTTTGGCTTGAGCCCGACTTGGGGCGGCCTCATCCTGGGTTCTCCGCACGACCTTGATCACTGGTCCTGGGACGCTAGCCTCAATTAGGTCAAGTTCTGACCGCGGTTGAGGGCATCCTAGGAACCATGGCTGATACGTCGTCGCGCATGCTGCGTCTGCTGTCGCTGTTGCAGAATTGCCGGGACTGGTCGGGTCCGACGCTCGCCGAGCGGCTCGACGTGAGTCCCCGGACCCTGCGCCGCGACATCGATCGCCTGCGTGAGCTCGGCTATCCGGTACGGGCGATCTCGGGGGTCAGGGGCGGCTACCGGCTCGAGGCGGGAGCCGCCCTGCCGCCCCTTCTGCTCGACGACGAGGAAGCCGTCGCGATAGCCATCGGGCTCCGCACGGCGGTGGGTGGCACGGTGGCCGGAATCGAGGAGACGTCGGTCCGCGCGCTGGCCAAACTGGAGCAGCTCCTACCGGGCCACTTGCGCCGCCGAGTGAACGCCGTGCAGACCTACACGGTGCCGTTTATCGCGTCCGGGCCCCTCGTGGACCCGGGTCACCTCGCCGTGATCGCTCAGGCGTGCCGGGATCACGAGCGGCTGCGATTCTCGTACTGCAAGCGTGACGGAATCGGAAGCAACCGGATCGTCGAGCCGTACCGTCTGGTGTATGTCATCAGGAAGTGGTACCTGATGGCGTGGGATCTGGACCGGGGGGACTGGCGGACCTTCCGCGTTGACCGTTTGAAGTCCCCGCTGGCGACCGGGCTCCGGTTCAAGCCACGGGAACTGCCTGCCGCCGATGCAGCCGCCTACGTTGCGCAGGCGATCACTTCCTCGCTCGCCCGCTACCGCGCACTAGTGACCCTGCACGCACCGGTCGAGGTGATCGCGGAGCGGATACGGCCCACCGACGGCGTGCTGGAGTCCGTCGACGACCAGACCTGCCGGCTGCGCACCGCAGCCGATTCGTTGCAGTGGCTTGCCCTGACCATCGGCATGTTCGACATCGAGTTCGAGATTCACGAGCCCCCTGAGCTCATCGACTACGTTCGCGGCCTGGCGGAGCGACTCTCTCGCTCGACAGGCCATGACACGACGATCGTGACCGGTGACGAGACCGGCGCTGCGGTCAACGAGCCAGCACGCGGGTGAGCACGTCGCGGAGCCTGGTGACGGCATCGTCGGGCCGGCTGCCGGTGCGCCAGGCGATGATTCCATCCGGACGGACCAGGCTCGCTCCCGCCGAGGAGATGCCGTAGTCGTCCACGAGAACGCCGTCCAGGTCGACCAGGTGGGTGCCGACCGCGTAGGCGTCGAGCCGGATAACGAGCTCAGTTTCCAGTTGCCGGGCGGCTTCACACCACCCGCCGCCGTCGTTTCCGGCGATCAGCACCCAGCCATCGCCGAGAAGGTCCACTATGGACAAGCGCGCATCGCCGTGGCGCACCCACCGGTGAGGTGCTCGGAAACCGGGGCGGCCGCTGGGCTGTAACGGATCCTCGACCGGGGCCGGATCGTCATCATCGATGATGACGGCGTCGGAGCGGTAGCGGAATCCGAGGACGACCTCGGCGGTCCCGCGTCTCTCGGGCACGCTGCCGATCAGGTGCGGGGCCAATCGCTGAGCGTAGATGCTCAGCGATTCACCAACCACCAGGTCGGCCACGAGCTTGCGCTCCCGTTCGTAGCTGTCCAGCAAGCCCTGGCCGGCTTCCCCTTTCAGCACCGCGGCAAGTTTCCAGGCCACGTCGAAACCGTCGCCGATCGCCGTGTTGCCCCCGAGGCCACCGGTGGGTGGGGTGACCTTGGCCGCGTCGCCGACCAGCAGCACCCGGCCATCTCGCCACCGATCCGCGATGTGCGCCGCCATCTCCCAGGACTGGATGTCGAGCAATGTGGGGACCAGTTCCGGCGCGTTCACTGCGATCCTGATCAGCTCGGTGCACCGAGCTGCGGTGTACTGTTCCGCCGATTCTCCGCGGGCTGGGTCGTACTGCACAAAAAAGGTGTGCCGATCCGGCCTGTCGGTCGGTCCGAACGTGCCGGTGAACTTCGGGTTCTGCAGGTAGTACCAGCCGTTCGACCCAGCCGGGAGGACCGCGGACAGGTCGGCTTCGAAGATCACACCGACGAAATGGGCCAGGGTTCCGTAGCCGTGCCGGAGAATTCCCAGCCGCTGTCTGATCATGCTCTCCGGCCCGTCCGCCGCCACCAGATAGCGGGCTCGCACGACCTGCAGCCGGCCGTCCGTCCGTCTCCGCAACCGCGCACTGACACCCTCACCGTCCTGGTCGAAGGAGCGCAGCTCGGTGCAGAAGTGGCTGATCGCGCCGTGTTTCTCCGCCTGCGCGAGCAGGATCGGCTCGACCCGGTCCTGCGCGGCGAGCGCCCACGGCATGGGACTGCACAGCTCGGTCGCCTCGATCAGCTCCCGGAAACTTTCGGCGAACGTGTGGAGGACCTTGCCACCGACAGTTTCCGCGATCTTGATGGTGAAATCACCTTGCCGGCCACGGATGTCGGCGGCCCCCATGACCTCCTCGGCGACACCTCCGATGCGCAGGAGTTCCATGGTGCGAGGATTCTGGCCGGCCGCCTTCGGATAGATCGAAGTTCCACCGTGCCGCTCGACCAGGAGCACGCGCACACCGCGCCGGGCGAGGAACATCGCCGCCGACAGGCCACCGAGCGCGCCGCCGACCACCAGCACGTCCACCTCTGTGTCGGCCACCCCTGCTCCTCGAATCGTTTCGCTCCGGTCGGGTTCAACGCGGACGCCACGCCGGCGCCCAGCCTCGTTGGCTGGACTTGAAGACTCGACGAGATCGGCTCGAGACGCGGTGGGCGCGGCAGCTCGTTCCCGCCAAAGAGACAACGTCGCCGCAATCGCGGCCAGGAACTGACCTGAATCGGAGATACCGTGGTCCGCTGTGAAGGAAGGCGACCGCGCCGTACTGACTCGGTGGACATAGCTAGGAGCTGGTTGTGAAGTCGCACCCCACTTTGGCGATAGAGACGTCGAGCTTGGTCAAGGCCTTCGGCACGACGAAAGCGGTGGACGGCGTCGACCTTGCCGTGCCGGCGGGTGTGGTCTATGGCGTCCTCGGCCCGAACGGCGCCGGCAAGACCACGATCATCCGCATGCTGGCCACGCTGTTACGCCCGGACGGCGGCACCGCCTGCGTCTACGGTCACGACGTGGTGCGCGAGGCCGACGCGGTTCGGCGCCGGATCAGCCTCACTGGGCAGTTCGCCTCAGTCGATGAGGGGCTGTCCGGGGTGGAGAACCTGATCATGATGGGCAGGTTACAGGGATACTCGTGGCGGCAGGCGAAGGACCGGGCGAGCGAGCTGCTCGGCACTTTCGGCCTGGCTGAAGCCGGGCATCGGCTGGTGAAGACGTTCTCCGGTGGCATGCGCCGCCGGTTGGACATCGCCGCGAGCATCGTCGTCACACCCGAACTGCTGTTCCTCGACGAGCCGACCACCGGCCTTGACCCGAACAGCCGCAACCAGGTCTGGGGGATCGTCAGGGCACTCGTCGAAACGGGCACCACCGTGCTGTTGACCACCCAGTACCTCGACGAGGCCGATCAGCTTGCCGACCGCATCGCGGTCATCGAGCACGGAACGGTCATCGCGGAGGGGACTACCGGAGAGCTGAAGTCGTCGATCGGCTCGGGCGTGTTGAGCGTCCGGCTGCGTGATCCCGAGAAACGGCCCGAAGCTGAGCGGGTCCTCGCCCACGAGCTCGGTGTGCCGGTGCATCTGGAGTCCGATCCGGTCGCACTGTCAGCGCGGGTCTCCGACACCGATCGGGCCACCCGTGCGCTGGGCGTGCTGTCCCAACTGGGCCTTGAGACCAGCGAGTTCGCGCTCGGCCAACCTAGCCTTGACGAGGTCTTCCTGGCCCTGACCGGGCACAAGGTCGAGGGCGACGCCAGCAGTGAGGAGGACGCGGCATGACAACGTCTACGATCGACGACACCCTGCGAGCGGCGCTGTCCACCAGCGCTCGCCCGTCCCGCCCGAGCCCGCTCGCTGCCACGCTGACCCATCTGTGGCGGGGAATGATGGCGTTCAAGCACTATCCGGCGCAGCTGATCGACATCATCCTGCTGCCGCTGATCTTCCTACTCATGTTCACCTACCTGTTCGGTGGCGCGTTTGCCGGCTCCACCGGCCGGTACCTACAGTTCTTCCTGCCCGGCGTGGCCGTGCAGAGCGTCGTCTTGATGACCGTGTACACCGGCACCGCTCTGAACACTGACATCAACAAGGGGGTATTCGATCGCTTCCGGACGCTGCCGTTCTGGCAGCCGGCCACACTCGCCGGAAACCTCCTCGGCGACATCATCCGCTATGTCATTGCCTTGACCATGACCATCGGCCTCGGGGTGCTTCTGGGTTTCCGCCTGGGCGGCGGCCTGCTCGGCGTTGTGCTGGCGATGCTGGTGTTGATCGTGTTCGCGTTCAGCGTCAGCTGGATCTTCGCGGCGCTCGGAGTGGTGGTGAGCGTGCCGGAGCGGGTGTCCGGCACCAGCATGATCGTGATCTATCCGTTGCTGTTCACCAGCAACATCTTCGCCAGTCCCGAGACCATGCCGGGGTGGATGCAGGTGGTCGTCCAGATCAATCCGTTGAGTCACGCGGCGACCGCGTCCCGTGGTCTGATGAACGGAACCGCCACCCTCGGGCAGGTCGGCTGGGCGCTGCTGATCTCAGCGTTGATCATCGCGGTGTTCGCTCCGCTCACCATGCACCTCTACCGCAACAAGAACGCTCACTAGCGGGTCGGGAAGGGGTGGCGTGAACGACGCGGTGGGCACGATGTCGGGAGAAGGATCGAGGACGGATTCGCGTCCGGGACCGGTGGCCGTGGACCGGGCGGACCCGCGCTATGCGGATCTCGTCGGACGCGGGATCAACGCGCGGTTTCGGGCAGACCCCGAGACGATCCAGGTGGTCGGCGCGACCGAACACGTCGTGCGGGTGATGGAGGAGGTTGCCCGACAGGGCAAGCGCGTCGGGATCCGCAGTGGTGGGCATTGTTTCGAGGGGCTCGTGGACAACCCAGCGGTAGAGGTCGTACTCGACATCTCCGAGATGAACGCGGTGTACTTCGATGCCAGCCGCCGAGCCTTCGCCGTGGAGGCAGGCGCCACTCTTGGCGCGATGTACCGGACGCTGTTCCTCGGCTGGGGGGTGACCGTCCCGGCCGGGCGGTGTCCTGGCATCGGCGTCGGTGGCCACGTGGTCGGTGGTGGGGGCGGGGCGCTCTCGCGCCGCTACGGGTTGTCCGTGGATCACCTGTACGCCGTCGAGGTTGTCGTGGTGGACGCCTCGGGACAGGTGGGATCCGTCGTCGCCACTCGGGAGCCCGACGATCCGAACCGGGACCTCTGGTGGGCGCATACCGGCGCCGGTGGCGGCAACTTCGGCGTCGTCACCCGGTACTGGTTCCGATCGCCCGACGCGCGCCCGAACACGCCGGAGTCACTGCTGCCCTCGCCCCCTTCCGCCGTGCTGAAGAAATCCGCGCGGTGGCAATGGGCGGACCTCAACGAGGAGGCCTTCCGTCGCCTGGTGGGGAACTTCGGTTGGTGGCACGAGCACAACAGCGCAGCCGGGTGCCCCGGCGTCCACCTCGACAACGGGCTGACCCTGCCGCGGGCCGCCGGTGGGCCGATCACCCTGGAGACTTCGGTGGATGCCGGCCGCCGGGACGGCGACGAGCTGACCGACGAGTTCATTGCGGCGGTGAACAGGGACGTCGGCGTCCTACCGGAGGTGGAAGTCGCGACGACGCCGTGGCTGACGCTCACGCTCACCCCGGATGAGTACGCCGGAGTGTCGGGAAGGTTCAAGTCCAAGGTCGCGTTCCTTCGCACCTCCTGGGCCGATGAGCAGATTACCGGCCTCTACCGGCACCTCACCGACTCTGACTACCAGAATCCCGCGGCGGCGGTGTACCTGCTCTCACACGGCGGCCGGATTAATGCGGTCCGGCCCGCGGACACGGCCATGCCCCACCGCGACGCGGTTCTCAAGGCGTACTGGTCCGTGTTCTGGTTCGACAGCCGGGAGGACGACGTGCACCTGCGGTGGATCCGCGACTCCTACCGCGAGGTGTTCGCCGACGCCGGGGGAGTACCGGATCCTGACGCGGTCTATGCCGGCGCCTTCATCAATTACGCGGACGCCGATCTGGTCGACCCCGCGCTGAACACGAGTGGGGTGCCCTGGCACCGGCTCTACTATCGGGACAGCTACTCCCGACTCCAGCAGGTCAAGGCGCGCTGGGATCCACGCAACGTCTTCCGGCATGCGTTGTCCATCTCGGCTGCCGGTGACAGCGGTTCGTGAGCCGGTGGGTCCAGTTCAGAGAATCCGGACTTCCGGCACGTAGACGATCCAGCGACCACCCTGAGCCGTGAATTCCTTTTCCCTAGCCAAAATTTCTTCGGCATGGTTCCAGGCGAAAAGTAACGCGTAGTCCGGGTAGGGCTGGGCGAATTCGGTGGCCGGACGAATCGGGATGTGCGAGCCGGGCATCAGGCGGCCGATCTTGGCTGGCGTCGTATCGTACACGCAGGGCACCAGCTCGGCATCGATGCCAGCGTAGTTCGTGACCGTCGCGCTCTTCGCAGTGGCCCCGTAACCGGCGACCCGGCAACCCTGTTCGCGGAGGTTACGCAACAGCGCGACGAGGTCCGCGCACACCCGTTCGACCTCGCCACCGAGCTTTTCGAGTGTTCCGAACTCGCCGAGTGCTCGGTCGACCTCTTCGGTAATCAGGGCGTCAACCGCCGGACTCGGCCGCCGCGCACCGGAGCGAGCAATGGTGTAACGGACCTCACCACCGTGCACCGGCAGTCGCTCGACATCGACCAGCTCGAATCCGAATCGCCGGGCGGCGGCCCGCACCGAGCGGGCCGAAAACAGATAGAAATGCTCGTCGTAGATCTGATCGAAGGTGTTCCGCTCCACGATGTCACCAAGGTACGGGTCCTCAAAGACGAAGACGCCGCATGGCGTGAGCAGGGCATCCACCCCACGGAAAACCGAGTCCAGGTAAGGGATGTGACAGATCGTGTTGGCGGCATAGATCACGGCGGCCGGACCTTCGGCCGCGGCGATCTCGATGGCCGTGAGCTCCTCGAAGAAATCGGTCCGAACCCGTACTCCGGCGGCCCTGGCGAGATCGGCGACATCCCCGGACGGCTCGACACCGAGATGACGCACACCGGCGTTCTTGATCACGTTCAGCATGATCCCGTCGTTGGAGCCGATTTCCACGCAGAACGAGTTCTTCCCGGTCAGCTCCGTGTCAAGCAGGGTGTGCGCGGTTCGCGCGAAATGCTCACGCATCCTGGCCGAGCTAGCCGAACGGTACGGGTAGGTGTGGTGAAACATGAGGTCCCTGGGGACCTCTTCGAGCAGCTGAGCCATGGTGCACGACTCGCACACCCCTACCGCCAGCCGGAAGAAGAACTCGTGCTCGAGCTCTTCCTCGGTGGGGAAGGTATCGGACAGCGGTTGACGGCCGAAATCGAAGAACTCGCGAACGTCACCACCGCAAATGCGACACATGGTTCCTCCGGTGGCTTACTCGTCGAAAATGGCCACTGCGCGGGTCCAGCCCGCTCCTGCGCCGGCTATCTTTACCGGAAAGCATGCGACTCGGAAGCCGTACGGAACCGGTAGGGCTTCGAGATTGCCGAGTCGCTCGACCTGGCAGTACTCGCGGGTGCGCCCGGCTACGTGTGCAGGCCAGAGCACCGAAGAATCGCCGGTCTTGCGATAACGGGAAATAATGTCGCCGAACGGCGCGTCCAGGCTGAACGCGTCGGTCCCGATCACTCGGACTCCCAGGTCGAGAAGCAGGTCAACGGCCGGACCGTCGAGGCCGACGAAGTCCGTGAAGTAGCGTTGGGTGCCCGCCCACGCGGACGCACCGGTGTGGAGTAGGACGATGTCCCCCGCCTCAGGCGGGTATCCGATTCGGGTGATCTCCTCCTCGATGACGGCGGCGCCGGCGACCGACGTCGTGCACCCGGTGAGATCGAGCAGCACACCTGGGCCGAAGAACCACTCCAGTGGCATCTCGTCGATGTTGCGCGGCCGGCCGTCTCCGTAGTGCGCTCGCGAGCCGTAGTGCGAAGGGGCGTCCACATGCGTCCCGGTGTGGCTGGTCAACGCGAGCCGGTCCAACGACAGGAACTCCGACTCGGGCAGATCGGTGGGGTCGAACTCGAGCCCGAAGTGCTCGCGCATCTCGTCACGCATGTGTTCGGCCGCCGCACGCGGGGAAAGGATTTCATGCACGACAGGGTCCGGCTCCCACGCCGAGGCATCCACAGCGCTGGAGATGTCGACAATCCGCACCGGCTCACCTCCGCTCGTCGGGCTGTTCGCTCTTCGAGCACACCGGCGAGTCCTCGAGTGAGGTTGGAGCGCCGGTGGACCACACGACGGAACTCCTTCTCAAGCGAGGTTCCAAGCACGGGCGCCACGCTGGCTTCGAGGTGCCCAGTCGATCCGATTCCCGCCCAGTGATGCCGGAGAACACCATGCCAGTAGAGCTCATGTCCGCCACCACCGATGGACTGCGCGAACCACTGACCGCCGAGGGGCGCCACGTGCTTGCCCTGCTGTGCCCGCACCTGCCCGCGCTGCAGGCGGAGTCCGCGGACAACGACCGCACGGCCACTTTTCCGGTGCATCTGATCGAACGGATGCGCGACGACGGCATACTCGGAGCCACCGTTCCCCTCGAGCACGGTGGCCTCGGGCTGTGGTGCATGCACGACATAGCGTTGGTGCTCGGCGAGGTGGCCAAGGCCGACGCCGGCGTCGCGCTGACGCTGCACATGCAGTTCAGTCGCGGTCTGACGCTGAACTACGAATGGCAGCACGGTTCGGCGTCGGCACGCGCGCTCGCCGAGGGGCTCCTGGAGCGGATGGGGGCCGGTGAGGCGGTGGTGTGTGGCGCCGTCAAGGACGCGGGCACGGTCACCGCGCTCACGCCGGCGGGCCCGGGTACCTACTCGTTGACCGGCCGCAAGACGCTGGTGAGCATGGCCGGGATGGCCACCCACTTCGTGGTCTCAGCTCAGGTGCACGTGGACGGCCGTCCGGTGATGATGGCCGCTCCCGTGGTCGCGCGGCAGTGCCCAGGCCTGAGGGTGCTGAACAACTGGGACGGGATGGGCATGCGCTCATCCGGCAGCGTCGACATCGTCTTCGACGGCTGCCCGGTCCGGGAGGAGCACGTCTTGCCGCGTGGCCTGCTCGGTGAGCGCAACGACGCGGCTCTGGCGGGCCAGACGGTCAGCTCGATCACCATGCTCGGTATCTACGTCGGCTTGGCGGAGGCGGCGCGCGCGATCGCCGTGGAGACTTTGCGGCGGAAGGGACGCGTCAGGGCCGCGGCGCGGACCGTGATCGCGCGGATCGACGCTCGGCTCTATGCCTTGCAGGCCACGGTGACCGCCGCACTGGTCAACGCCGATCGGCTCTCCGGTGACCTCAGCGGCGACCTCGGAGAGCGTGGCCGGTCGATGATGACGCCATTTCAGTACGCCAAGATGATGGTCAACCGCCTGGCGGTCGACATCGTGGACGACTGCCTGGTCATCGTGGGCGGCGCCGCCTATAGCGGCTCGCACCCGCTGTCGAGGCTGTACCGGGACGTGCGGGCGGGGGGATTCATGCATCCCTTCAACTTCATCGACGGCGTCGATTACCTCAGTGACCAAGCGCTCGGAGAGAACAGTCATGGAAGTGCGTGAGCTTGCGGTGGAAGGTGCGTTCGAGTTCGTCCCGGAAGTCTTCCCCGACGACCGTGGCCTTTTCGTGTCCCCCTTTCAGGATCCGGCCTTCGCGGCCGCGGTCGGTCATCCACTGTTCCCGGTGAAGCAGACCAACCACAGCAGGTCTCGATGTGGGGTGATCCGCGGCATCCACTACACAGTGACCCCGCCAGGGACGGCCAAGTACGTTTACTGCGCGCGGGGCAGGTCGCTGGACATCGTGGTGGACGTTCGGACCGGATCGCCGACCTATGGCTCCTGGGACGCCGTCGCGCTGGGACAGGAGGACTTCCGCGCTGTGTACTTGCCGATCGGCGTCGGTCATGCCTTCGTCGCTCTCGAGAACGACACCGTCATGTCCTACCTGCTGTCCGGGAGCTATGCGCCGGAGAACGAGCTCGCCGTGTCGGTCCTCGACCCGGCCCTCGGCCTGCCCATCCCCACCGACTTGGTGCCGATTCGGTCCGAGCGCGATGGCGCCGCGCCGACGCTGGAAGCCGCGAGGGCGGCCGGCACCCTGCCGGAGTACGCTGCCTGCGTTGCCGCCGAAGAGGACTTGTGGTCCCGGCCGTACCGCACCCAGACACCTCTCATCCGGTGACTGTTTCGGGAGGAGCCGGGGCGACCCGGGCGTGCCCCGCCCCGGCCAGAGTCGCAGTGCTCGGCGCCACCGGCAGCGTCGGCCGACAGGTCTGCCTTGCGTTCGCGGAGCGGGGTTGGGAGGTCCTCGGAGTGGCCCGTCGGTGGGCGCCACATGTTGCCGATTACCGGTTCGTCGCCATGGATCTCGCCGCGACCGACCCGCGGCGAATCGCCGATCTGTTCGGTGACGGCCCGGTGGACGTGGTAGTCAACGCGGCAGGCGGGTGGGGAGACACCGAGGAGGAGATGACGTACTCGCACGTCCGTCTGGTGGACCGGCTGCTGGAGGCCGTCGCGATGCTCCCGCAACGCTCGCGGCTCGTGCATATCGGTTCGGTGCACGAGTACGGCCCGGTTCCCCAGGGGACGTTGCTGAACGAGGACGTCACGCCGCATCCGGTTACCACCTACGCTCGGACCAAGCTCGCGGTGTCGCAGGCGGTGCTGCAGGCGACGCGGGCGCAAGGGGTGAACGCGGTCGTGCTGCGGGCGGCGAACATGTCAGGCCCGTACCCGCCCCGGGAGAGCTTCCTGGCGGCACTGGTCGGCAGGCTCCACGCCGCGCGGGCCGCCAATCAGATTCTGGAACTGAACATCGCCGAAGCCCGGCGAGACTTCATCGACGTCCGCGACGTCGCCGCTGCGATCGTCCGGGCCGGCGAGGCCCAGGTGGACGGCCGCGTCGTCAACATCGGGCGAGGGGAGGCCGTGTCGATCGGCGACTTGGTGGAGTGGCTGATCGAGGCGGCCGAGTTCCCTCGCCGCATGATCGCGTACCGGCGCGAGCAGGTGGAGAGCAAGGGCGGCGACTGGACCCAGCTGGATATCTGTCTCGCCCGTCGGCTGCTGTCCTGGGAACCACAGATCAGCCTGCGCGACTCGGTGCGCGCGATGTGGCAGGTGTCTGACCATACAGAAAGCGTATAAGGACGGTGGCCGACTAACATCTGCCGATGACCTCCCGCAGCGCATCGATCACCTTGTCCTGGACGTCGGTCTGCAGAGACGGGTACATCGGCAGGGAGAAGATCTCGTCGGCCAGCCGCTCGGTGACCGGCAGCGAACCGTGGGCGTACCCCAAGTGTGTGAACCCGGACATGGTGTGCACCGGCCAGCGGTAGCTGACGTTGAGATGGATGTCGTAGGCCGTCAGCGCCTCGACGATCCGGTCCCGTTCGGGGTGTCGAACCACATATAGGTAATAGACGTGATCGTTGCCCTCGGCGATCGCCGGCAGGACGAGATCCGGGAGGTCGGCGAGACCGTCCCGGTAGCGTTGCGCGACTGCCCGCCGCGCCTCGATGTAGTTGTCAAGCCTTCGAAGCTTGCGGCGCAGGATCTCGGCGTGTAGCTCATCGATCCGGCTGTTGTGCCCGGGAGTCTGGACCACGTAGTACCGCGTCTCCATGCCGTAGTACCGCAGGCGGCGCAGGTTGCGGTCGACTTGCTCGTCGGAGCTGATCGTGGCGCCACCGTCACCGTAGCCGCCGAGAACTTTCGTCGGGTAGAAGGAGAACGCCCCCGCGTCGCCCATTGTCCCGGCGATCCGCCCGTGATGGCATGCGCCGTGTGCCTGCGCGCAGTCCTCGAGCATCAGCAGGCAGTGCTCAGCGGCGAGGTCGAGCAGCGGGCCCATGGCCACGCACTGTCCGTAGAGGTGCACCGGCAACAGACATCGGGTTCGGGCCGTGATAGCGGCCCGCACCTGGCCGGTATCCATCAAATAGTCCTCGGGTCGCACGTCTACGAAGACCGGTGTCGCGCCGACGGCGTCGATCGCCACCACGGTCGGCGCGGCCGTATTCGATACGGTGATCACCTCGTCGCCGGGGCCGATCCCCAGCGCCTGCAGGCCCAGCGCGATGGCATTCGTGCCATTGTCGACACCTACGCAGTGCGGCATGCCGTGGTAGGCGGCGAACTCCTCCTCGAAGCAACGGACGCTCTCTCCCAGCACCAGCTGGCCGGACTCGAAGACGGTCTCCACGGCGTCGAGGATGTCGGCACGCTCGTGGTGATATTCCTCCAGATAGCCCCACACGTAGGTGGACACGTAGCCTCCCGTGAGTCGGCGGTATCGGTCGATGCCGGTATCGGCAGCCGGATCGCGTCGAGTCCCGGGTCCGAGCGCAGGATCGCCTGCTGCAACTGCTGCAGGCGGCCCGATGGTTCGACACCGAGCTCGTTGACGAGGGTCTTGCGTAGCTTGGTGAAAACCTCCAGCGCCTGGCTCGTCCGGCCACCGCGGTGCAGGGCGAGCATGAAGTGGCCGCACAGATTTTCGTGCATCGGGTAGCGGGCGGTGAGCACCGAAAGCTCCGCGAGCAGGTTCCCGTGCCTGCCCAGGCGCAGATCGGTCATGATTCGCGCCTCCAGCACGCCGAGCCTGCTCTCCTCGAGCCGGGTCACCTCCATTCCGATCCGCAGCCCCGCATGCACGTCCACGAGCACGTCCCCGCGCCACAAATCCAGAGCCTGGCGCAACAGCGCCGAGGCGAGCTCAAGGTCGGAGTGTTCGAAGGCCTTCTTGCCACTGTCGGCGAGCCGGTCGTAGACGTACATGTCAACGTCACCGGGGCCCACGTCGAGCAGGTAGCCGCCGTAGCAGGTCCGGAGCACATCCTTCGCAGGATCGTTGTTTTTCGAGCCTAGTGCGGCGGCTATTCCGCGCCGGACCTGAAGGATGTAAGTCTGCAGCGTGGTGAGCGCGCTCACCGGCGGTTTCGCACCCCAAAGCTCCTCGATGAGGCACGGCACGCTCACCACCGAGCCTGTCTGTAAGGCCAGCAACGAGAGAACCTGGCGCGGCTTGCGAGCGATCGGCGTGATCGACATGCCGTTCTCGTATGCTTCGAGTGGTCCTAGCACCTTGATTTGCATGGCCGTGTCTCCGATCCCAGTCAGATGAATCCCTAGTCGACACGCTCTGGCAGGCTCTGCACTAAGCCGGTAACGGGTATGCCGCAGCCGCACGAGGCGACAGTCGAATACCTACCTCGGTGGAACAGCAGCGGCCGCCGTTCTATCTCGTCGTCGGTGTAGGTAGCGATCACCTGCCCAATAAACATGATGTGGTCGCCGCCCGGGCACTTCCGCACCAACGTGCACTCCAGGCCTGCGACCGCCCTCGCGAGAAGGGCATCACCAGTGCGACTTACCTCGCCACCGAGGATCTTAATGGCCGCGACGCCCCTGGGACGGTTCCATTTGCTGAACAAACTAGCCAACCCGCCCTGATCCTCCGCCAGGAAGTTGACCGCGAAACTCCTCTGCCTCTCGATACTGCGCCGAATCCGACCCCGGGAGGTTACCGCGACGAGGACTAGCGGAGGTTCCAACGAGATCGAAGTAACCGCGTTTGCGGTGATGACGTCGGTATCACCGCCGGATCCACACGTGAGCAGCGCGACACCGGTAGGAAAGAAACCCATCACGACGCGGAACGTAGCGCTGCGGAGTTCGGTCCCACCTGTCGCGCCATCCCTCACAGCACGCACATCATCTCACCCCTTACGCCGAGCATGTCCGTCAAGGTGTTCTGCGAATTCCTGCCACGCGGCCGCACAGGCGCGGGCCGCTTGGGAAACCATGGGCACGCAGTGCACCGGAACGCTGTCGATCAACTGTTCCCAATCGCTTCTACCAAGGGCGAGGACGTGCAGCAGGCGAAGCAGCGCGCGTCCCGCATGAGAAAAACGCAGCGAAGGATCTTTTTTCAGGTCGTTCAGGATCGATACGCTGATAGGTGTGCCCGTGGCGAACACGCTACTCTGCTGACTTTCGGGTTGGTCGCCCCCCAGTTGACTTTGTTGCCGTTTCCCATGATGCCGCTTCCGGGGAATTGGATGCTTGCCCTGGCGAAGTCGCTCACGCACATCCTGCGCAGTTCCCAGGGAGATCCCAGCCGCGCGGGCAATCTCCCGAAGAGGAGCATCCGGCCGGTTCTCCATCAGTTCGCCGGCGATCCTACGTCCTTCGGCTGTGTTGAGCGGACGGATCCTCCCGTCGCGACCGATCCTGGCGTTCAACTGAGGATCGTCCTCAGTTGAACGACGACGTATCGCACCTATCGTCTTGGGAGAAAGACCCACCGTTGATGCGATTACCCGGTTAGACCATTGCGGGTGTGAACTGATGATACGTGCCGCCGCGGCGGTGCGGTCGGCCAGCGACAGCGGCAACCCGTGAGCGATGTTCGCCTTGACGGCGAGCACGAATGCATCATGTCCATCGCCGTCAAAGAACTGCACGTCGATATCACGCTGGCCGCGAAGTGCGGCCGCACGTAATCGGTGCATCCCGTCGATGACGCACATGGTAACGCGATTCACAATAATCGCCGGGAATGTTGCTCCCGACTCGGCGAGCGCACGGGAATGTTCCACGTCCTCGCCAGACAGTCTCGGAGAATCTGAGGGAAACAACGAGCAGGTCGGCACCCTCATCCCGGCAACCGGCTCACGTTGGTCCCACAACAGTGCCTTTGCTGGCCAAGCGTCGTCTTTCGAGCCTTCCGCATGAGAAGTCTCGACCGAAGTTGTCATGGGCATCCCGCCTCAACATAACTTTGTCGTCACCGACCGAGCAAGAGATCTTCACGATGGCTTCCGCGCCACGAACCGTCGCTCGCTCCAGAGCCACCTTCGTGCGATACCCCCTCCCCCGATCGGAGCACCAACTAGCTCGTCTCTGGGCCCAGTCGACGATCGAACCCGATCAACTTCACCTGAGTCCATGGATCCAGAAGCAGTGGTACACGTCAGTCGAAATCATCCAAGGCGGCAGTCTAAGCCTGGCCGGCAGATATATCAACTGTTGTACAACGAGTGACATGTTAGACTTCTACGTTGGTGGAAAATCTCAGGGGCGAGGGGTCAGCGGCGTCGTCGAGCGGATCGGCCGGAGCCTGGCAGTGCACTGAACTACCTGGTCGCGGCCGTGAAGCCGCGGACTGGGCACGAGTTCAGCAACGAGCACGTCGCCAGAACAATCGGTGACAGTCGACCGAGGCGAGCTCCCCAGCCTGCCGCCCCTCCTCGGGTACGCGACCAGTGTGCGACCCGAGGTGCAGCGGGACTGCCACAGGGAGGGACGGTTCCATCTGGTCCAGTAGCTGCTCAACGTTGCGCACTGAGTGCAACCGTCACACTGGATTATTTCCCGAACGAGTGAACGGGGCTCGCTACGTCGATAAATCCAGGAAAGTGACAGCAGCGTCTGTGATGCTGTGGAGAGGCCTACCTAAGGGGAGGATGGCGAATGAGGGAACGAGAGCTGCGCCGGTGGTGTCGGGCGATGCTGAATGAACTGGACATCCACCCTCCACTGGATGTCGCTGAGTTGTGCCGGCGGGTCGCGAAGCAACGTGGCCGATCCATTCGTTTGCTTCCCCACCCGATCCCCGTACCCGGGCCGTTCGGCGTATGGATCGCCACTGCCCAAGCAGATTACATCGTCTACCAACAAGAGACCACCACGTCGCACCAGGCGCACATCGTTCTGCACGAACTGGGCCACATTCTCGCTGGGCATAGCAGCGACGAGCAAGACGACGATCTGTTCGCTCAGTTGTACCCGGACACAGAGCCCAATGCCGTGCGCAATCGGTATCCTGACCTGGCAACCGATGCCGTTCGTCGGGCGCTGCAACGTACCTGCTACGACACCGCGCAGGAACGTGAGGCGGAGACCGTAGCCACGATTATCTTGGAATGGGCTTCAGTTCTCGACTATGTTGCACCGCAGTCCTCGACGGACACCACGGCACAGCGCATAGGCATGTCGTTGAATGATCGGCTAGGCTGGCTGTGACCGGACTGCAGGTAGCGCAGGGTCTCGCAGCCGCCGCTGTGCTGCTGTTGATGCTGTACCTTCTGGCGCGCAAACCGCGAGACGTGCGGCTGCGGGCAATCACCGGCCTAGTCACCTGTTGGGCTATAGCGTATCCCTTCGGAATTATGGCCACCAGGGGTGTTGACTTCCTCGGCCTTGAGCCCATGGCGTCGCGGTTGGTTCAACACGCGCTATTGTTGGTCGGAGCGTACAGCCTGATCTGCTTCTTCTTGTTTTCCGCATTCGACACCCGCAGTGCCCGGACCCGCGCCTGGTGGCATGCCCTTCCGCTGAGTTCCGCCGTGGTGGTATTGACGATCGCGGACGCGATCATGCCCGCTGCTCTCCGCACCGCGGCCGCTGTGTTGCCCGCTGAGGAACACCAGGGACCCGTTGGCGTGCCCAGTATCGGCCTGTTCTACACGACCGCGAACTCGTACCTGCTGTTTGCGTTCGTGGCGGCGTGGGTGTTGACCCGGCGCCATGCACGAAGAGCAGAACCGCGATTGCGCCGGGGTTTACTGCTGGCGTCGGTGGGTCTGACCGCGATTGTGGTAGCCAACGTCTCGTTCGTGGCGGCGAATATCGTTCGTTGGGCTCATGGCACGATGCCGCATCCGGTTCTCGTGACCGGGATCGTCCTACTCCTACCTGGCGTCCTGTTATTCCTCACCGGTCTCAGCTATCCGGCCGCGGTCCTGCGGCTAGCAGCGCTGCGAGTCTGGTGGCGTCACCGCCGGATCTACCAGTATCTCGGTCCGCTCTGGACAGCGCTGCACGGGGAGTTTCCCGAGCACGAGTTGACCCGCGTCCCCAGCAGCCCCTGGCGCGACGCAGTCAGTCTGCGGGGAGTGCACCGCCGCTACTACCGGCGAGTCATTGAGTGCCGTGACGGTTTGGTCCGCATCAGTCCGCACGTAGCGCAGCTGCGGCAGAACGGTCGCAAAGATGACTCGCTGGTTCACCTACTCAAAGACGCTTTGCGGGCCCATGCCGCAGGCGAGCCCGCGCCACCAGATGCCACGCCCGTCGCGGTGCCGACCGCGGCAGGCTTGAATGCTGACGTTGACGAGCTCGTGGCGCTCTCGCGAGTGCTGCACACCACCGCGCGCAAGGCGTGATCGGGGGTACCACTGGCTGTGCGGCCAGCGGGTCAGCGATCGGCGACGAGTAAGTAGCCGTGGGGCGAGTGTGGATCCTCGCGGTCGGGCACGGGCATGGTCCACCGGCCGAAGTCGGCCCCGTCCTCGCCGAACTGGGTCACCTGCGGCCGCCAGCCGTGCAGCCGCATGAGGTCTTCCGGCTGGTCTGTGCCGAAGCGGAAGGGAGAGCCGTTCGCGGCCATCATTGCCAGGAAGGCGGCCACGTGCGGCGAGGTCAGGAACGAGTGGCCGACCACGTCGGTGAGCAACCAGCTTCCGGTGACCGCCAGCCTGCTTAGGGTGCCCAGCACGCGATGAACCTGATCATTGGTCAAGTAGTGCAGCAGGCCTTCGACGAGCCAGACCGCCGGCCGCTGCCGATCGAAGCCACCACCCAGCAGTGCCGCGGACCAGTCCCCACCGAGGTCGACCGGGATCGGGATCCGCCGGCAGTGGGGTACCGCGTTGCACTGCGCCAGGCGAGCGGCCTTGAGGTCCAGCACCTCGGGCCGGTCGAGTTCGAACAGGGCAAGATCGGGTCGCAGCGGCAGCCGGAGCGCCCTGGTGTCCATTCCGGCCGCGAGGACTACGAGCTGATCCACTCCGGACTCACCCAGGATGCGCTCAAGCGTGCCGTCGAAGAACCTGGTTCGGATCGGGATGACTTGGTGATCCGAAACGCCTGGACAACGATCCTCCATCCAGGCGAGCACGTCGCCGCCCTGGGGCCCGGCCAGTGCCTCGGAGAAGGGGTCGGAGAACAGGCGGTCTGGGCGGGCGGACTCCCGGGCCCGAATCATTGCGGTGTACAGGCCTGTCGTTGCTATCGGATCCATCGAGCCCTCCCCAGGCATCAGCGGCGGCGTACCACACGATGCCGTCATGCACCACGCAGCGGTGGTGACGTGGTTGCGACCAAGGTAACATTCACTCGTGCGTTTGCTCGCACATGAGTTTAGACTGAGGTGTGGCCCGGATTTGCGATGTTGAACCAGACGGTCGGAGTCTGGCGGACAAGCTCAACTGCCTCTTCACGCGGGTAACTGAGCCAGACGGGCGCGAGTACAGCAACGAGTACGTGGCGTCAGCGATCCGTGACGCCAGTGATGTGACGATCTCGCAGAGCTACATCTGGCAGCTTCGCAAGGGTAAGAAGGACAACCCGACGCTGAAGCATCTGCAGGCGTTGGCGAACTTCTTCGGGGTGCCGGCCGCTTACTTCTTCGACGACAGGGTGACCGACCGCGTCAGTACCCAGCTGGCAGCCCTAGAGACCGAGCGACAGCGGCGGGCCGTCAACGCCGACCGGGAAGACGCGCGGGTCATGGCGATGCGCGCCGGGGAGCTCTCCGACGAACGGCGCAAGCAAGTCATGGACCTGCTTGATGTGATCTACAAGCTGGAGCAAACCGAGCGCGGATCACGCTCGAACGAGTGAACGCGTACCCAAACCGGGTCGACGACGTCACCGGACATAAGACGCTAACGCTGATGAGCTGTCATTGTGCTGATGGGGGAAGCAGTGCGGGAACGGGAGCTTCGCCGCCGCTGCCGGCGTGAGTTGCGTGCCTTGGCCATCGACCCGCCTTTGCGGGTAGACCTGCTGTGTCAGCGGCTGGGAAAACGTCGAGGCCGACCGATCCGGCTGGTGAGCTACTCGTTGCCGGTACCGGGGCCGTTTGGTCTCTGGCTGGCCACCGGGTCGACTGACTACATTCTTTATCAGGCTGAGACAACCCGCGTGCACCAAGATCACATCATCTTGCACGAAGTCGGTCATATACTCGCAGATCACCACAGCGACGACACTGACGATGAGTACTGGCGGCAGATGATGCCAGACCTGTCTCTTGAGGTGATCCGACGGGCGTTGCGGCGGACCCACTACGACACCGAGCAGGAGCAGGAAGCCGAGTTAGTCGCCACGATCATCATGGAATGGGCGTCGGTGCTCGACTACGTGAGCGCTCGACCGTCGGCTGAGCCGGCTGTGCGGCGACTCCAGGATGCACTCGGCGATCGGCAGGGTTGGCTGTGAACCTGGCTCTCCTCCAGGCATTCGCTGCGTTCGCGGGCCTGCTGTGGACGGGCAACCAGCTTCGCCGAGCACCACTGCACCGCGGTCTTTGGCTGGTCACCGCGTCCCTCGGCGCCGCCGAGTCGGTGTACCTGCTCGGGCAGGACTCGGTGGCCGCCGCCATCAACGTCGCCGTCGGCCCTGGTGCATCGAAGGTGCCGGAGAACATCGCGGTAATGACCTTCCACTTCCTGGTGATCTGGTTCTTCCTCGATGCCGCAGGCACGCCGCGGTCTCGCATTCGGCGAGAGGCCTCGCTCTGCGCCGGGGCGTGCGTTGCGTTGGTCGCTGCGCGATTTGCCATACCGCCGGCTGAGCGTGGGGCGCTCTACAGCGTGACCATGGCGAGTGTTCCAGTCCGGGTGTTCTACCTGATCCCGTCGCTCTATGTCGGTTATGCGCTGGTCGTGGAATTCCGCGCCGCGTGGCGCTATTCGCGGTTGTCCGAGCCACCGCTGCGGCACGGATTGTGGATCATCGCCGCTGCTCTGACCGCGAAACTCGTCGGTGGCCCGCTGTTCCGCACCACCGCCACCGTCGTCAATTGGGTCGGTCATCCGCTCTCGCCTGGCGTCTTCGCCATCGGCCACGGTGTCCTGGTCACCGGGATCGTCGCTTTCCCCATCGGGATCGTTTATTCCGGACTGGTGGGTCGGTTCCGGGCCGTCGGACGGTGGTGGCGCCATCTGCACGATTACCGCGGTCTAGAGCCGTTGTGGCGGCTGATGTATCAGGCCTTTCCCGAGGACGCCCTCCACCGGGTGCCCACCAGCCGGTGGAGGCACGTCACGACGTTTTATTCCATGCATCGCCGCTACTACCGCCGCGTCATCGAGTGCCGGGATGGCCTGGTCAGGATCAGCCCCTATCTACCCCGGGTTGAGGTAGCCGGTGGGAAACCGAGTACCGCCGCGATGCGGGCGCAGCAGCTACGGAGCGCCCTGCGAACCCATGCCAACGAGCTAGCGCCTACCGGAGTGCCGATCATCTTCGCCGGCCCGCGAGAGTCTGACCTCGACGCTGACGTAGCGGAGCTGCTCGCTCTCTCGTGTGCCCTGGCCCGGCCCGCCCCCAGCTCGGCGGCGCGCTCCGGCGCCTGATTCCCGACTAGGAGGAGCAGCCAGTGATGCGGTACCTAGTGTCTGCGTCCCAGGTTCTCACCGGTCCGGCCGGCCAGCGCGTCGACGGTGGCGCGGTTCTGGTCGAGGGCGAGTCGATCGTTGCCGTCGGTTTGCTGGACGAGGTCCGCGCGGCGGCCGGCGCGGACACCATGGAGTTGGCGTTCCCGTCAGCGACGATCCTGCCGGGGCTGATCAACGCTCACGTGCATCTGGCCTTCAATGTGGGACCGGATCGGCTGGAGAACCTGATCGCTCCGGCCGATCCGGCGCGCTTGGCGCTGGCGATGGCCGGCCGAGCCCAACAGCTACTTCACTGCGGGGTTACCACTGTGCGAGACCTCGGCGACCGTGGCGGGTTAACGGTGGAGCTGCGCGAGGCCATCAATGCTGGTGACCTGGCCGGGCCGCGCATCCTGGCCGCGACCGCCCCGCTGACTCCGCCAGGTGGGCACTGCTGGTTCCTCGGCGGAGAGGTCGATGGTCCAGACCAGATCCGTGAGCAGATCCAACGTAATGCGGCCGCTGGGGCTGACGTGATCAAAGTCATGGTGTCCGGTGGAAGCATGACCCCAGGTGGGGCCGCGATGTGGCAGCCGCAGTTCCACACCGATCAGTTGCGCACCGTAGTCGACGAGGCTCGGCGACTCGGGCTACCGGTCGCCGCGCACGCCCACGGCACCAGCAGCATCCGGACCTGTGTCGATGCGGGTGTCGACACCATCGAGCACTGCACCTGGCTGACCGGACCCGGCGTCTTCGAACCCGATGAGCAGACCGTGGCCGATCTCGTCACCGCAGGCATCGCGGTATGCCCCGCAAATAGCAACAACTGGCGCCCCTTCGCCAACAAGTATGGTGCGCAACGTGCTCAGCAAATCATCGGCCGGGTCCGCTGGATGGCCGATCGCGGTGTGCGCCTGATCACCGGCACCGACGCCGGCATGGCTCCGTTCGACACCTTCCCGGCCGCCCTCCGCGCCCTCGAAGACTGGGGTTTCACCCGCGAGCAAATTCTCGAAATGGCCACTGTCACGACCGCGGACGCCCTCGGGCTCGCCACGACAGCGGGCACCCTGCACGCCGGCTACAGCGCCGACCTGCTGGTGGTCGACGGCGATCCCCTCGCCGACCTCGCTGCGCTGCAACGCCCCACACTGGTGATCGCACGCGGACGCCGCACCTTCCCGGCTTTCCGCGACCGCGCTGACCCAGCGGGAACCAGACTACCGCCAGCGGCCCTTCGCGATGGAGCCGTCGGACACTAGGGGGAGCCTCGTCAGCGAGGTATCACGGACCGCAGGCTTGATGAACTTCCCGATCGCCACTAACGGCAGCTCGTCTGGGTGGTCTCCGCAACCTGGTGTCCGACCAGCCACTCATCGAGCAGATAGCCCACCTCCACACTGGTGCGCGCCGCCGTCGCATCGGCAACCTGTTCGGCCGGCGCCGCACCCGCCAGGTCTTCCACCCGCGCAGCCTGGAGACCCGATGGGAGACCGCGCTGGCCGAGCTGGCCGCGGCCAATGCCGCCCTGGCCACCCAATCCCAGACCCAGCCCGAGCTGCCCAGCCCCGAGTAGCTGGCCGCGACGGTGGCTGACCTGCCGGTGTTGTGGGCGACCGAGACCACCAGCGACAAGGATCGCAAGCGACTGCTCCGCACCCTCGTCGCCGACGTCACCATTACACCGTCCGATGTGGACTCTACGCAGCTGACGGTGGGGCTGCGCTGGAATCCGGAGCCAGCTGCCAGCTTGCGGTCACCCGGCGCCGCAACGCCATCCAGCTGCGCAGCACCGATCCCGCCGCCTGAACGCCGTCCGGCAGGTCATGACCCACAGGGATCTGGCGACGGCACTGGATTGGCCCCGATGGGTGCGCCGATCAGATGGCGCGGGTAAGTTCGGATGATCAGCCCGGATCGACCTCTCTACTAGTCGTCGACCGAGTCCATTGTGGACTTGGTGGGCATGAACCGTAGTCTGATACTGCCTCTCATGCCCACGCCCGCGCCTTTGTGGTTGCTGTTTGTCCAGGTAGTGCCCCTGTGCTTCCGGCTCTGACCGTCTCATAATCCGGACTGTGGTTGGGTGGTATGGCAGCTGATCATTGGCTGGCCTCAGTGTGGAGGACACCTTGGGCGACGGCGGTTAGCAGGGCCTGGTAGTCGCGCTCGGTTTGCTCGGCGTAACTGAGCGCGAATCGGCACATGGCCCGGTCCACCTTGTCGCTGCTGCCGAGGTAGCCGGCGATCATGGAGGCGCCGCTGGTGCGGGCGTGGCCCTTGGCCAGCAGTAGGCCGCAGACCCCGGCGTAGTCGGCCAGCGCGCAGGCGTCGATGCCGTCGACGGTCACGGCGCCCTTCATGTCCCGGAATTGTCGGACGTAGTACTGGTGGTCTCCGACGCTGGTCCATCCCAGCAGCGGATCGCTGACGGTCTGCAGCGCCTGCTGGTACTCCACCACCCGCTGGCCCTGGTGGGCGTGCCAGGCCGAATCGCCATGCACGAACCGCGCGACGACGGACCGGCGGGCCTGCTTGAGCTGGAGGAACACGACATCGTCGGGGCTGCTGCCCTGACACAGCGCGATGTAGGAACGCAGACCCACCGAGCCCACCCCGACGACCTTGTGAGCGATGTCGATGATGCTGTATCCGGCTAGAATGCGCGCCCAGTGGGGAGGCAGCGTCCGCAGGTAGGAGTCCAGTGCCTCGGCGATCCGGTCGGCCTGGCCGGTGTCCAGGCGGGTGATGAGCGGGGGCTCCTCGACGATGTGGCGGATGCCGTCGCGTTGTTGGGTGAAACGCGGCAGGGCGCGGTCGCTGGTCCGTCGGCGCGCCCGTCGTGCTGCCCGCTTCATCTCCTTGCGCAGCGTGTCGCGGGTCGCGGTGGTCTGTAGCCGGTCGAGGTCGAGCCGCTCATAGGAGCGGGCCAACAGCGGCTGCTCTGCAAGGTAGGCCATGTGCTCGCGGTAGGCAGCAACACAGCGCGCAGCAGCCTCCTCGCACGCGTGCTCTGGGGAACTGTTCTGCCGACCGGCGACCCACACGCTGGTCACCAGCCGGCGCAGATCCCACTCCCAGGCCCCCGGGTGCGCCTCGTCGAAGTCGTTGAGGTCAAAGACGAGATCGCGCTCGGGTGAGGCGTAGAAGCCGAAGTTGCCCAGGTGCGCATCACCGCAGATAACCGGGGTAATACCGGTGGATGGCAGGTGAGCGAAGTCCTCGGCCATGATCGCGGCAGCGCCACGGAGGAAGGCGTAGGGGGAGGCGATCATTCGACCAATCCGGACCGGGATCAGCCGGTCCAGCCGACCTTGGTGGGTCGTAATGATCTGTTGCACCGGGTCGACGCGGCTTTCGGGCACGCTCCAGTCACCCAGCGCTGATCGGGGCACCCGCTTGCGCAGCGACCGCCCGACGGCGTACCGCTCCGGTCGGGGAGTAGCCGGCTGACGCAGCGAAACAAACCCCCGGCTATCGGCCGAGGACAGAACAACATGCTGATCGCGGTCTCGTCCGCCGTCGTCGGCCCCACGCCGGGACGTCATCCAGCAACTCCACGACCCGGAACGCCCATACCACCTCGCAGCATGCGGTGACCACGGTCCGCCTGCGGAACTGCCAAACCACCCGCTACTACATCACCCGCTGCGCCGCTGGCGGCCCAGACCCACAGCATCCGCGTTCTGGTACGCCGCGTCAGCGTCAACATCAACTGTACTCTCGGGCGCCGAGGATAGCCGCCTCTGCCGGAATAGCTCTTTTGTCTGACGGTGTTCAGTGGACCACCGTGTGGGCTGGATCGACCCAGGGCACGTGTTCGGGCTCGGCCACCCCGTCGATGTCGAGGTTGACCACGATCGGTTCCTGTCCACTGCGAGTCACCACGCATTCCAGCGGCTTGTCGTTGAGGGCGTTGATCTCTTGGTGCGGCACGAACGGCGGCACGAAGATGAACCCGCCCGGGCCGGCTTCGGCGGTGAATTCGAGGTTGGCGCCCCACCGCATCCGGGCCCGGCCGCGGATCACGTAGATCACGCTTTCCAGCTCCCCGTGATGGTGCGCCCCGGTCTTCGCGCCGGGGTAGATGGTGGCGATTCCGGCCCACAGCTTCTCCGAGCCCGTCCGGTCGTGGGTGACCGCGGCGGCACGGGTCATCCCCGGTGTCTGCGGAGTGTCGGTGTCCAGCGCGGCGCCGGGGATGACCCGCACGCCCTGGGTGCGCCAGTTCGGTGTTGCACCCGGTTTGATCGTGCCCATGCGTTGAGGCTAGTCCTAGGAGCGAGAGCCACGGCCCGTGGATGATCCGATGCGATCCGACCGGTCTGATGAGACGATGCGTCGTCGCCTGGTTCGAGTGCACACGAGTCACCCCATCGAAGCCGAGTAGGGGAGTGATGATGACTATCGAAATCCTGTGGCGCATGCCCGGGAAGATGACACAGTTAGAACAACGTAGCCTTGAGTCACTCGTCGAAGAAGTGTCAGACGAATTCGTTCCACCGCTAACTACTCGAAGTAGCACAACCCAGGCAGTACTAGCAAGTGCCAGTGGCAGCGCATCGAGTAGCTACTTTGATGAATTGCTTATGCAACATTGCCTACTGTTAATCGAGTGCGACCAACTGCAAGGGTTTCTTTCCTTCCGAACCTTTCACCGCGACAACCGCTTGCCGCAAATAGGAATCTGCATCTACGTCAGCACCATTGCTGTTCGTCCCGCGGCGCGAGGACGCGGACATGCTCGCCTGCTATACCAGAAGCTCTTAGGGCTTCCCGAGACATTGCCTACATGGATTCTTCTACGCACACGGTCTACTAACAGGCATCACCTGCAACTGTTAGATACCCTCGGATTCAAGCACCTTCTTACCGTTCATCATGACCGGGATCCTAGGGTCGACAGTATCTACCTGGGGCACAAGCGCTAGCAGCATCCGGCTCGACAAGGCCTCGCGAGCGGCGGTCGCGCTGGTGACCTGGCAACGGCAGCTCGCCGCCGATTGTCGGTCGTACTGTGCGTGATGGGTTACACACCGGCTTCCACGACTACCGTGGCTGAGACCAGCTCGTCACCGATCCGGTTGGAGTGTGCCCGTGCCGGTCCCATTTCCGAACCTGCGTTCTCGCGTCACTACCCACGGTCGCAACGCGGCGGGAGCGCGGTCGCTCTGGCGCGCCACTGGGATGACCGACGACGACTTCGGCAAGCCGATCGTCGCGATCGCTAACTCTTACACCCAGTTCGTGCCCGGCCACGTGCACCTCAAGGACCTCGGCGACCTGGTGGCGTCGACGATTCGTGAGGCCGGCGGCGTGCCGAAGGAGTTCCACACCATCGCCGTCGATGACGGCATCGCCATGGGCCACGGCGGCATGCTCTACTCGCTGCCCTCACGCGAGGTGATTGCCGACGCCGTCGAGTACATGGTCAACGGCCACGCCGCCGACGCGCTGGTGTGCATCTCGAACTGCGACAAGATCACCCCGGGGATGCTCAACGCCGCGATGCGGCTCAACATCCCGACCGTCTTCGTCTCCGGCGGCCCGATGGAGGCCGGCAAGTCCGTCGTCGTCGGCGACACCGTGCACCCGTCCAGCGACCTGATCACCACGATCGCGGCGTCGGCGTCCTCGGCGGTCGACGACGATGCGCTCGAGGTCGTCGAGCGCGCGGCATGCCCGACCTGCGGGTCGTGTTCGGGCATGTTCACCGCCAACTCAATGAACTGCCTCACCGAGGCGCTCGGGCTGGCGCTGCCCGGCAACGGCTCGACGCTGGCCACGCACGCGGCTCGCCGGGAGCTGTTCCTGCAGGCCGGGCGCACGGTGATGGAGCTGGCCACGCGCTTCTACGGCGAGGGTGACGACTCGGTGTTGCCGCGCTCGATCGCCACCCGGGAGGCGTTCGAGAACGCTATGGCGCTCGACGTCACGATGGGCGGCTCCACCAACACCGTGCTGCACATCCTCGCCGCTGCGCAGGAGGGCGAGATCGACTTCGACCTGGCCGCGATCGACGCGATCTCCCGCCGGGTGCCGTGCCTGGCGAAGGTCGCACCGAACTCCGACTACCATATGGAGGACGTACACCGGGCCGGTGGCATCCCCGCGATCCTCGGCGAGCTGTGGCGCGCCGGGCTGCTGAACACCGGCGTGCACACCGTACATTCCCCGTCGCTACAGGCGTGGCTCGCGGAGTGGGACGTCCGCGCCGAACGCCCGTCGGACATCGCCGTTGAGCTGTACCACGCCGCGCCCGGCGGGGTGCGCACCACGGAGGCGTTCTCCACGCATAACCGCTGGTCAGCTCTCGACACTGACGTCGCAGGCGGCTGCATCCGCGACGTCGAGCACGCGTATACCAAGGACGGCGGGCTCGCGGTATTGCGCGGCAACATCGCTCCCGACGGCGCGGTGATCAAGACCGCGGGCATCCCCGAGGAGCTGTGGCACTTCTCCGGCCCGGCACTGGTCGTCGAGAGCCAGGAGGAGGCCGTCTCCGTCGTCCTGACCAAGAAGGTCAAGCCCGGCGACGTCATCGTCGTCCGCTACGAGGGGCCGGCCGGCGGACCGGGGATGCAGGAGATGCTGCACCCCACCGCGTTCCTCAAGGGCGCCGGGCTGGGCAAGGTCTGCGCGCTGATCACCGATGGCAGGTTCTCCGGCGGGTCGAGCGGCATCTCGGTCGGGCACATTTCCCCTGAGGCCGCCGCGGGCGGGGTGATCGGACTCATCGAGGACGGTGACACCGTCGTCCTCGACGTCGCGAGCCGCACGCTGGAGCTCCGGGTCGCCGACGAGGTGCTGGCCGAGCGCCGCGCCAAGATGGAGGCCAACGAACGCCCATGGCAGCCGCGGAACCGCGACCGGCCGGTGACGAAGGCCCTGCGCGCTTACGCGGCGCTGACTACCAGCGCCGACAGGGGCGCGGTACGCCGCATCCCCTGAGGCTCAGGGCTGCAGACTCAGCGGCCTGACCTAAGTGATCTCGACAGTTTCCCCCTCCTGGCAAGAAAGGGCCTTGACGCCGGGTACTCCCAGTAGCAGATAAAGCATGCCGAAGTTCTTGAGGTGCCCTGGAGCGGGATCTCCGAAGGTGTTGTCATCTGCCGTGATTTTGGTAACGCCGCTATCTACGAGTTCTTGTACAGTCGTAGTGACGTCTTCCGATCCCTGCTCGGCGCCATAGACTGCTCCTATCACGCTGATGCTCGATATAGTCGTCAACTGGCTCAACGTTGCGACTTGACCTCTTCGCACGCGGCAGTGTGGATGACGCCCCCGACGACATTCATATACCTCACGGTGAGGTGTTTGTGGATCCCTGGGGAGGGATCGCCGAGAGTCGCGCTGTTGGCTGCGATAGTGAAGATATTGAGGGGAGGGCTCGTGAGGGTAGTCACGATGGGGGTAACATCTATCGATCCCTCTTTGGATCCCCACACTGCGTCAATCACATTGATGGCCATGGTCTCTCTCCTATCAGTCATGCGGGACTTGGTTTACTTCACGTGATTCGTCCACGAGGTTGCGTTCTAGATGGGCGCCGGTTCCGTCGAGTGCGGCATCGGCCCGGCGCGTGCCGATGAAGCTGCTGGCGGGCGAGCCCTCCCGGACTGGCGCCCATGCAGGGCGTGAGGTCGTCATTGTGGGCGCACTCACCGTGCGTCACTCCGTGCGTATTCCCCGGGCCCTTGAGTAGTTGGGATAGTCATCCTGCACTCGATGAGTCTTGCGACCCGAACTCCGTGCGGACAGGGTGCAGGCCAGTGAACGCAAGGAGGTGCCGGCACCTACGTTACGTTGGAATCGTCAGGCCCTGCCTTCGGATGGCGGAGGGCGGTGCGGTCGTCGATGGTAGGGAACACAATCCGGGAATGGGGATGGGAATGGCGAGGGTGACACGGGTACCCTCGTGAGGGCGCGAGTCAATGTGAAGGTTGCCGCCGACGACGGCGACTCGGTCGGCCATGTTGGTCAGTCCTATCCCGTGTGTCGTGGTGGCTGGGTTGAATCCGCAGCCGTTGTCGGAGATTGTGACGGTCAGGTCGGCGCCGTCGTGGATGGCGCTGATTGTGGGTGTCGCGGCACAACCGGCGTGTTTGGTGGTGTTTGCAGAGCTTCTAGGCAGCAGAAGTACACCGCTGTCTCGATCTCGGGCGAGTACCTGCCAATGCGGTTGATGGTGGCTTTGGTGGTGACTGAGGCCTTGGCTGCCGCCGCCGGGATCGCTTGAGCCAGACCACCCGAGGCCAGTAGCGGGGGATAGATGCCGTGTGCGAGTCGCCGGATCTCCTCGATCCCGGCTTGGAGCTGCGCGGCGAGCTCGACCATTAACGCTCCGCACTGAGCGGGGTTGTTATCAGCGATGCGCTGTGCTAGCCGGAGGTTGATCGCCAGGGCAACCAGGTGCTGTTGGGCGCCGTCGTGCAGGTCGCGCTCGATGTGGCGTCGCTCGGAGTCTGTGGCATTGACCAGCCGGGCACGTGAGGCGATCCTGCAGCCGGGCAAGCATCCCGAGGCCCAGGACGCAGCTGATGGTCAGCACGTTCTCCGCCCGAATCCCGCCAGCACTCGACTGTCACAACGACCTCCTCGGTCATCCTCCTATCCACCTCAAGCGGACAAGACTCATAGGAAAGGAGCGCCCGCCGCCCGCTGGTGATACATCCACCGCCGCAGGGCACGTCCAGCGAGCGCTGCTCACCCTGGCTGGAACGAGGTCGACGCAACACACAGCAACGCCGGGTGCTATCCGCCGATCTCTGGACGCCGTAGCGGGGTGGCGAAAATCGTCTCGCTCATTGTGTGCGCTTCTTTCTGGACATGGTGTCCTGAGGTCCGCGGCGGTGGCGCTTACCGACTCCGACGTCGCCGATGCCTTGGTCGGACTCCCGCGCATCCGCGAGCGCACGTCGGGTCGATGTACCGTCCTATCGAGAAACGAAGAATTGCCTAGTTTGCATCATCACGACACGCCCCGTATCCGATACATCAGGTATTGGTTTACCATGATATGATGCGCTCATGCCCCGATATCTAGGCCGCTGTTTCACTGTTGTCACAGCATTTGCTACCGTTCTTGCGGCGACAGCGTGCTCGACACCACAAGGCGTCGCGCCCCAGGCGGTCGGGCCGCTCGCTCATCCGCTTGCGGACCCGATTGCTTCCGGCTTGGGGTTGACTCTTCAGGAGTTCGCGACGATACCGCCGTCGAAGCCGGACCCGTTGCCACCGCCCGGTGACAACCTTGACCGTTGGGCCCGAATCAATTATTTGGGTGAGATCCCGGACGGTTCGGGGCGCCTATTCGTACCCGACCTCAACGGCAAGATGTATGTCATTAAAGATGGTAAGCCACAAATCTACCTTGACGTCGGTGCGGAGTTCGCCCCGAACTTCTTAAATACCAAGAGTCTCTCAAACGGGTTAGTCTTCGCAGCTTTCGACCCGGAGTTCAGTAAAACTGGTAAGTTTTACACCGCTCACACCGAGGCTGGCCCTGCGCTTAATCCGAAGGTTCCGCAAACCAAGATACCCGACCTGCCCTATCCGCAGGAGATGCCTGCTCAAGCTGTGGTGACCGAGTGGAAGGCAGCTGATCCAGCCGCGAGTACATTCAAGGGAACGCGAAGGGAAGTGCTCCGGCTCGGATTCGCCGATACCATACACGGACTCCAGCAAATCGGTTTCAACCCGACCGCACAGCCCGGCGGCAAGGATTACGGATTGCTGTATATCGCCGTCGGTGACGGTGGCGTGGTCGGTGAAGAGAGCCCGGGTATGGTGACCACGGTGCCCCAAGATCTGAGAGTTCCGCAAGGAAAAATCCTGCGAATCGATCCGCGGGGCGCTAACGGTACCAACGGAAACTACGGAATTCCGCCGGACAATCCCTTTGTAGGCAAGCCGGGCGTCGCCCTCCGGGAAATCTACGCCTCCGGTCTGCGTGATCCCGTCCGCTTCAGTTGGGACTCTGGCAACGACCACCGGATGTTCCTGGCCAACATCGGCGAGCAGCAGATCGAATCGATCTATGAGGTGCACTCCGGAGATAATTTCGGCTGGAGCCAGCGGGAAGGCCCGTTTATGTTCAAGGCCGGCGACCCCTCTTGTGGCGTTTTTACTCCGCCTGCTGATGACAGCAAATACGCCTACACCTACCCTGTAGTGGCTTTCGCTCATAACCCACCGCCGGGTCAGCCGCCGTGCCAGACCAGTGGGCACGCGGTGGTCGGCGGTTTCGTCTACCAAGGTAGCGGCGTCCCCGAGCTGCGCGGCAAGTATCTGTTCTCCGACTTCGTGCCGGGACGAGTGTTCTACGCCGACACCCGACAGATGCACTCGGGCGGTAAACTAGCCACAATTTATGAGCTCGCGCTCTTGACCGACGGAGCGCAGCCGGTCACCATGCAGCAGCTTGCGGGGAGCTCGCGAGTTGATTTGCGGTTCGGCACCGATAGCCATGGCGAGCTCTACCTGCTATCTAAGGCAAACGGCAAGATCTGGAAAATCATCGGTACCCACCGGACGTCGTCGCCACCACCACGGTGAGCAGGTAAGGTCATCCTGGGCACGCCGAGGGATTCGTTACCCGTGCAGTCCATCGACCACCGAGGTGATCGCTGCCGCGGACCTGCTCGAGTGTGGCTTG
>DASUII010000296.1:0-13346 GCA_036279835.1 Pseudonocardiaceae bacterium | reverse complement strand
CCGTCGGGTACCCGCAGCCAGCGCAGTCCCGCTGCCTCGGCCAGCGCCTGCCCCGGTTGCGCTCGCTTGGCTACCACGGTGCGCCCGTCGCCCAGATCAAGACGCCAGATAGCGCCAAGGGGCGCCGCGGTCCGCACCGGCTGGCCGGTGATCGCGGCGACGGAGTCGGCGGGGGTGCTCATGCGGGCGTCATGACCGCTCACGCACCCACGCCAGCAACCCGGGCATCGCTGCGCGAACCATGCTCAGCACGTCGTCGAAGCCGTGCTCGCCGTAGTACGGGTCGGGCACGTCAAGGGCCTGACCCGCGGCCTTATCGAAAGATCGCAGCAGCACAACTCGCTGCGGATCACCGATCAGCCGGCGCAGATCCGCGAGATGCCCGGAGTCCAGCGCGACCAGCAGGTCGGCGGACAGGTGCTGCGCGCCGAGCTGCGCTGCGACATGCTCGCAGGGGTATCCAGCCCGGCGCAGCGCCTCGGCGGTTCGCGGATCCGCAGGATTACCAATGTGCCAGCCACCGATTCCCGCACTGCTCACGCGCACCCGGTCGGCCAGGCTTTCCCGGCCCAATGCGTCTGCGAAGACGATCTCGGCCATCGGCGAGCGGCAGATGTTCCCGGTGCACACGAAGCACACGTGATAACGCCCTGAGTTTCCCACATCGCCTAGTGTGGCCGATTCTTGGAGCTTGGACGTGGTGCTAGCTGTGCTTGGCCACGGTGAGGAGCACCGCGGCAGCTTCCGTGGCCTCGAGCGAGTGCCGGGAATCAGGCACGATCAGAAGATCTCCGGACGAGCCGTGCCAGGACGTGTCGCCCGTCCTCAGAACAACGTGCCCGTGCAGGACATGGACGGTCGCTTCCCCCGGGTTTTCATGGTCATCGAGTTTCTGACCGGCAACCAAAGCGATCAGAGTTTGGCGCAGCACATGTTCGTGTCCGCCGTATACAGTGTGGGCGCTTCGACCACTTGATGAGTTCTGCGCCAGGTCGAGTTGTTGACGCACCAGGGCGGTCAATGAGAATTTCTCCATTCAAGCCTCTCCTTTAGATTCAGACCCGCTAGATGGATTGTCGATAACCGAAGAACTCGTGGTCCTGGTTGTAACCGCCGTAGCCGCCGCCGAGCTGCGAGTAATGCGCGACGAATTCCACTCCCTTGATCCACTTGACCTGTTTGAAACCGAGCTGGGTCTCGTTACGCAGCCGGAGCGGGGCGCCGTGGCCAAAAGACAGCGGCTGGCCATTCATGTCGTAGGCCAACATCGTCAGGTGGTAGCTCATCTGCTCGATGGGATGGGCGTCGTAGTAGACGCCCTTGTCCGGGCCGTCACCGAGGGAGTAGAAGACGACCCACTTCGCCTCAGGCTGCGGAGTGACCAGGTTCATGATGGTCTGCATCGACACTCCACGCCACTTGGCGATACCCGACCAACCCTGGATACAGAAATGCTGGGTGATCTGCTCCTGCGGCGGAAGTGCCCGCAACTGTGCCAGATCGAGATCGACGGGGTTGTCGACCAAGCCGTTGATCCGCAGCCGGTAGTCGACAAAATTGCCCTGCAACAGCGCCTGGTATTCCGGCGAGTCTGGGTACTGCCCGTTGTGCCAGAAGTAGGGTGAGATGTCCTTGTCGGTGTACTCGCCTGGAGTGGAGTCCAGGTGCTCGAATAGGCGTTGCGCAGGGCCGATCAGCGCGAAGCCTACCCGCTGCACCACCCGCGGGTGACGCAGGGTGAAGGGGGTAGCCGCAACCCAGCCGGCGATGACGACGACCATGGAGGCCGCGAATACTCCGAAGCCGATCCAGCTGCCGTCGTTTCTCCCGGCGTAGATGTGGTTGAGGTTGCGTAGCAGACCGGTGGTGAATACCAGGGTGACGTGGATCACGATGAACAGCAGGAACCAGACCAGCACGAGGAAATGCAGTGACCGTGCCGTCTGGATGCTGAGCACCTTGCTGATCCGTTTGAAGCGGGTAGACAGCGCGGGTGACATGCCCAGGCCGGTGATGACCGCGAGTGGGGCAGCGAGAAAGACCGTGATGAAATAGGCGATCAGCTGCAGGCCGTTGTATGCCACCCACCCGGTTTCGGTCGGCCAGTTCAGTGATAGGTACTGGATCAGCACCGACCCGGCGTTCGGGAAGACATCCCAGCTGGTAGGGATCAGTCGCCGCCACTGCCCGGTCGCGAACAGGAGAACGTAGAAGGCCAGGCCGTTGAGCAACCACAGAGTGTCGATGCCCAGATGCCACCAGCGGGCCAGCCCGATCGAGTGCCGAATCCCGGGCAGGCCGATCTGTCCTGGCAGGCTGATGGAATCCTGCTTCGCGGTCCACAGTGGGTCGGCGGGAACCGGCTTCTGAATGCGGAACCAGTCCTTGCCCGGAGTGCTGTGCCGGGTCCAGTACAACCGAGGGTGGTCA
Source organism: Pseudonocardiaceae bacterium (assembly GCA_036279835.1). Taxonomy (GTDB): domain Bacteria; phylum Actinomycetota; class Actinomycetes; order Mycobacteriales; family Pseudonocardiaceae. Next base: position 10,916 of record DASUII010000296.1, on the reverse strand, counting down.
CTGAGGATCTGCACCCCTGACCGGATGATGAAGATTATCAAGAACAGGTTGAGAAAATGCAGCGCTCCCACCCAGAGGGGCAGCCCCGAATTCGGCCCGGAGCCGGTTGCTTCGACGGTGCCGGAATAGCGCTCGATGAACCTTGCCACCGACGGGGTAGCGCGCAGGCCCTTCGCGGCTGCCACCGCGACGATCAAGACGACGAACCCGATCGGTAGTAACCAGAGCAGGTTGAACCACCTGCTGTGGCCGACCCGTACCCGGGGAGCGATACCGTGTGCCTGCGGTACTGCCCCAGCCCAAGTAACGGGATCGACGGCATCCTCGCCCGCAGTCAGCTGCGACCGGAAGCTCTGCACGGCTAGGCGGCGGTTACGCGGGCCAGCCGGCGGGCGCTTGGCCAGCGGACGTCGTGTGCCCAACCGAACTTCTCGAAGATCCAGATCAGCCGAGCGGTCATGTCGAGCTGGCCGCGGCGGACGCCGTGACGGGCACAGGTCGGATCAGCGTGGTGCAGGTTGTGCCAGGACTCGCCCATGGACAGGATGGCCAGCGGCCAGAAGTTGGTAGAGCGGTCGCGCTGGGTGAACGGTCGGTTCCCGATCATGTGGCAGATCGAGTTGGTTGACCAGGTGACGTGGTGCAGCGCGGCGACGCGGACGAGTCCGGCCCAGAAGAACGCGGTCAGCCCACCCCACCACGACCAGCTGATGAGGCCGCCCAGCAGGATCGGCATGGTCAGGCTCAGGGTCGACCATCCGGCGTTCTGCTGGTTCACCCGGCGGATGTCAGGATCGGCGAGCAGATCGGGGGCGAACCGGTAGGTATTGGTCTTGTCCCTGTCGAACAGCCAGCCGAGGTGGGCGTGCCAGAAGCCCTTGGCCACCGCTGCAGCGGATGTGCCGAAAAGCCAGGGTGAATGGGGATCGCCCTCCTGGTCAGTGAAGATGTGGTGGCGGCGATGATCGGCGACCCAGGTGATGATCGAGCCTTGGAAGGCCATGCTGCCCGCGACTGCAAGCGCGATCCGCAGGGCGCGGTTGGCCTTGAAGGCCCGGTGGGTGAAGTAGCGGTGGAAGCCGGCGGTCACGCCGAGGCCGCACAGTAGGTAGAAGAACACGGCCAAACCGATGTCGGTCCAGGTCAGGCCCCAACCCCAGGCGAAGGGGACAGCGGCGATCAGGGCAAGCGTCGGCAACACGATGAACAGCGTGACGAGGAGCTGTTCGCTGCCGGGGCGTCGACCGTGCAACATCGGGCGTGGTCCGGCGCGGGTGCCCCGGCTGGTGACCAACTCCTGAACGTCATCAGCTGACTGGTTTCTCGGTGCGGGGGTGGATGCCGCGGCGGGGGTGCTCATCGTCATGGTTCCTCAAGTCATCATCACGATCGGTAGCACCACGGCGGTGCCACCACGTGCCGATCAACGCTGAGTGCTCCATGGCGGGGTCTGGGCCATGTCCACTGCGCCGGCTCACGGCCGGTAACAACTGCGTTAGACGTGCCGGTGCGCGAGGCGTGCGAGTCCTACCGCACACTCTAGCCGGGCTTACCGCCGCGGTACTGAGCCCAGTTATCCGCAGCGAGTACGACCTTGCGACTTGACAATCAGGTAGGTTTCTGAAGTCCGTGGAAGTCGGAGTTGCCGCGCGCGGAGGTGCCGTGACGGGCAACTTTCTCGCGAAGTTGCGCCTTCAGGCATCCGCAAATCACCACAGCGCACCTCCTGCGGGGCGGGTGTGGCGCCGTACGCCGGAGCAGGCGTCCGGGCCCGATAGCGTGCATGTCCACATGGACCAACTACTGCGGCACCACGGCGATGTCGACGCCGCACCGGGTTTGCTCGACTTCGCTGTGAACGTGCGTGGCGGCCAACCTCCGGTGTGGTTGCGCGAGCGGCTGATTGCGGCGTTGGACGGGCTCGGCCGCTATCCCTCCGCTGCGCAGGACGCCGCCGCCCGCGCCGCGGTGGCCGCCCGGCACGACCGTGACCCTGCTGAGGTGCTGGTGCTTGCTGGGGTGGCGGAGGGTTTCGCGCTCTTGCCCGCGCTGGCACCCCGGTCAGCGGTGGTCGTGCACCCGTCGTTCACCGAACCAGAGGTGGCGCTGCGCCGGGCGGGCATCACGGTAAGGCGAGTGTTCACCGACACCGCACACCGGTTGCAGCCCCAGCGAATTCCCGTCGAGGCCGATCTAGTGGTGCTCGGCAACCCCACCAACCCGACTTCGGTGCTGCATCCAGCCGAGGTGCTGCGCGCGCTGGCCCGGCCAGGACGGGTGCTCGTAGTAGATGAGGCCTTCGCCGATGCGGTCCCCGGGGAGCGGGAATCGTTGGCAGCCGATCGCCACACTCGCGGCCTGCTGGTATTTCGCAGTCTCACCAAGACCTGGGCACTGCCAGGGCTCCGGGCGGGCTACGTGCTGGGCGCGCCCGATTTGCTGGCCCGGCTGGCGGCGCCGCGGCCGCCATGGCCGGTCGGCACTCTGGTGTTGGAGGCGGTGCGGGCCTGCAGCGCCCCAGCTGCGGTCGCCGAAGCCACTGCCGCGGCTGGGCAGGCCGTGCAGAACCGTCAGTGGATGGTCGATCAGCTGGCCGGCCTGCCGGGTCTCACGATCCAGCAGCCGGCCGCCGCACCGTTCCTACTGCTGCACGTGCCTGGAGGTGAGCGGGTCCGCACCGTCTTGGCCGACGCCGGCATCGCCGTCCGCCGCGCGGACACGTTCCCGGGTCTATCTCCAGACCACCTGCGCGTCGCCGTGCGCCCGCCTGAAATCGCTCGTGTGCTCGTAGCCGCCCTGCGGGCTGCGCTGTCATGACCGCCGACGCCATTCGGAGCCGAATTGCGGTTCGCGACCGTCCCGGTATCGCCATTCGGAGTCGAACGGCGATACGTCGGCGCGCGGCCCTCGGCGGTACGGTCAATGTCCACAACCAACTTGGGAGGCTCACGCGGTGAACGCCGATCCCGCCGCACAACGCCGGCTGCTTGATCTGGCCGCGGTGGACGCCGAGCTGACCCGCGCCGCGCACCGCCGCCGGTCGTTGCCCGAACTCGTCGAGGTCGAGCAGGCGGACAAGTCCCTGCAGTCTGCCCGGGACACGATGGTCGCCGCGGAGACGGCGGTGTCGGACCTGGACCGCGACATCCGCAAGCTGGAAGCCGAGATCGAGCAGGTACGGACCCGAGAGGATCGGGACCGCGGTCTGCTCGATTCCGGATCGATCTCCTCGGGTAAGCAGCTGGAAGACCTACAACACGAGTTGGCGACCCTGCGACGTCGCCAGACGGTGCTGGAGGACGAGCTGCTGGACGTGATGGAGCGGCGCGAGGCCACCGCCGCCGACCTTGAGCGCGGCCGAGTGGGGTTGGTCGACGTAGAGCAGCGTCGGCTCGATGCCGTTCGCCGCCGCGATGAGGCATTGGCGGACGTGACGTCCATCGAAGAGCACGGTGCGCTAGAGCGCCGCGTGCTCATCGGTGAGCTGCCCGCGGATCTGGCGTCGCTCTATGAGCGGATCCGGGCCCGCAATGGTACCGGTGCGGCGTTGGTGCGCGAGGGCCGTTGTGGCGCCTGCCGCTTAGAGCTGGACCGCACCGCGATCGGGCACTTGCGGGACGCCGCCTCCGACGAGGTGGTGCGCTGCGAAGAGTGCGGTGTTGTGCTGGTGCGCACCGCTGAATCCGGCCTATCAACCCCGTCGGATCTCTCAGCGGAGTCCGGTCGGTGACCCGGCGCGTCATCATCGAGGCCGACGGTGGCTCGCGCGGCAACCCCGGTCCGGCCGGGTACGGCGCGGTGGTACGCGACGCCGACACCGGGGAGCTACTCGCGGAGACTTCTGGGGGCTTGGGCACGACCACCAATAACGTTGCCGAGTACACGGGTCTCATCGCAGGGCTGCGCGCCGCAGTCAAGGAGGGCGCTCAGTCCGCCGAGGCTCGGCTGGACTCCAAGCTGGTGGTCGAGCAGATGAGCGGTCGGTGGCAGGTCAAGCAACCGCACCTGCGACCGTTGGTCAGCGAGGCGGCCGAGCTGGCCCGCCAGCTCGGCCACGTTAAATACACCTGGGTACCGCGAGCCCGCAACGCGCACGCAGACCGGCTGGCCAACGAGGCGATGGACACCCAGGCCGGCATCACCCCGCGCGTGGCGGCGCAGCCGGCGCCGCCATCGCACTGGACCGGCGCCACCGGCTCCCCGACGCGGCTGCTGATGCTGCGGCACGGTCAGACCGAGCACTCCGCGCAACGCCGCTATTCCGGGCGCGCGGACCTGCCGTTGACTGAGCTGGGGGAGCGCCAAGCGGCCGCTGCCGCGGCTCGGCTTGCCAACACCAACGGTGTCGCTGCGGTGGTCAGCTCGCCGCTACGGCGGGCACAACAGACTGCCCAACCCGTGGCCGACGCGCTGGCTGTGCCGTTGACCGTCCACGATGGACTGATCGAGACCGACTTTGGTGCCTGGGAGGGTTTGACCTTCGCCGAAGCCCGAGAACGGGATCCGGACCTGCATGCCAGGTGGTTGACCGACACCTCGCTGGCCCCGCCGGGCGGCGAAAGCATGGATGCAGTTCACCGAAGGGTTCGCCGGGTGCGGGACCAGCTGATCTCCGAACACGGCGCCACGACGCTGATCGTGGTCAGCCACGTCACGCCGATCAAGGCGCTGCTGCGGATGGCGCTCGAAGCCGGACCGTCGCTGTTGCACAGGTTGCACCTGGATGTCGCATCGCTGTCGGTGGCGGAGTTCTATCCCGACGGTCCCGCCACGGTGAGTCTGGTTAACGACACTTCCTATCTCACCTGATGAACAGGTAGATCGACACCGCCAAGCCGACCACAACCACTGCGGCTCGCAACGCCGGCTCGGGCACCCGACCGGCGAGCTTCGCGCCGACGAAGCCCCCGACCAGAGTGGTGGGGGCGAGCAGCGCGACGGCCAACCAGTCCACCGGGGCACCGATCCCGAAGACCACCACCGTGACCGCACCGATGATCAGCGAGAGCACCCCCTTGGCGGCGTTGAGCCTGCGGAGGTCGTCATGCGTGGTGAGGGCGAGCACCGCGATCAAGATGACACCGAGCGCCCCACCGAAGTAGCCGCCGTAAATGGCACCCAAGAAAACCGCAGGCAGCAAGATCGCCCGGCGGTCCGGAGCATCGGGTTCGGGTTCGCTGATCCACCGCGAGAGCCACGGTTGAATCCCGAGCAGCACGCTGGCCAGCGCCACCAGCGCGGGCACTACCGCGTCGAACACCGTGGCAGGCAGGACCAGCAGCAGCAGGCTGCCCCCCAGCGAGCCCGCCATTGCCACACCCACTGTCGACAGCACTCGCCCGCGTTGCCCGCGCAGCTCCCGCCGGCTGCCCAGCGCCAAGCCCACATAACCTGGGCACTGGATGACCGAGTTGGTGACATTCGCTGCCAGCGGTGAGAAGCCCACCGCCAGCAGCGCCGGGAACAGCAGCAGCGATCCACCACCGGCCAGCGCATTGACCATGCCTGAGACAAGGCCCGCGACAATCAACAGGGCAAGCTGCGCGGACGGCATGAGGCGCCACGCTAACCCGATGTGGAGCGATCTATGCTGAGGGGCGGACGAGCTGGCCGGGCGGTCGCGTCGGGCATGGCAACGGGCCCGTCGAGGAAAGTCCGGACTCCTCAGGGCAGGGTGGTTGCTAACGGCAACCCGGGGTGACCCGCGGGACAGTGCCACAGAAAACAGACCGCCCCGCCCCATGAGATCCACGGGGCCGGGGTAAGGGTGAAACGGTGGTGTAAGAGACCACCAGCGTCCCGGGCGACCGGGACGGCTCGGTAAACCCCACCCGGAGCAAGGCCAAAAGGCGCACCGGATTCGGCGCGCTGCGCAGGCGATTGAGGGCGGCCCGCCCGATGCCTGCGGGTAGGCCGCTAGAGCCTGCCGGCAACGGCAGGCCGAGATGGATGACCGCCGGCCGGACGCCGCAAGGCGCCCGGTGCACAGGATCCGGCTTACAGGCCAGCTCGTCCGCCCCGCACTTCACCACCTGCGCCAGCGGGCGGACGCATTGGGTTGACCGGGAGGAACGCGGTGAGGTCCGGCTGGGAAGACTGCAGGTGATAGGCGGTCGGAGCATAGGCTAGTAGCGGCCAGCCAGATGAGGCTAAAATAATCGCCCACATGCCGCCGGCATGCATCCGTGACCTAGATCTCAGCTCTTCCCCGGACAAGACGAATCTCACAAAACCGCGGAGACAGCAGATGCCTTCTCGATATCACCGAAGGGTCCAACGGAGGGGAAGATGGCGACGATTGAGCTGACAAAGGAGACCTTCTCCGACGTCGTGGGCGGCGCCAAATTGGCGCTGGTCGACTTCTGGGGACCGCGGTGTCGACTGTGCCGCATGTTCGAACCTGTTTTCGGACAAGCATCGCAGCGCCACCCCGATGCGGTGTTCGGCAAGGTCGACGCTGAAGCGCATAGCCAGCTTGCTGCCATGTTCCGCGTCATGTCCCTTCCCACCCTAGTAATCATAAAAGAAGGTTTCGTGATCTATGCTCGATCGGGCACCCTTCCGCTGGAAGACCTGGAGGACCTCGTGGGTCAGGCAACCGCACTGGACATCGACGAGGTACGCAGAAAGCGAGCCGCCAGCCGCAGAACGGCATAGAACCGCGAGGTCAACACGACGCAGGTCAGCTCGGTCGCCGGAAACTGTCCCGGAGCAGCGCCCGGACAAGCAGCAGCGAAAGTGCGAAGATCCCACCGCAAGGCGGCACCGCCCACACCGAGGCGGCAATACCGGCGTGATCATGGCCGCCGGACAGGACCCACTAGCAGCCGTGCCTCGGCCGAACAGGCGGTCAGGAAGGTCGGTGTTCGTCGGCTTGATGTGCTCGCGGAGGTGGCGCGGGAGCTCCGAGTCACGCTCAGCGATCTGCTTGGGGAGCCCGTCCTGCTGGAGGACGAAGATAAGCATGACGACGTTCCGGCGATCCGGGACGCGTTAATGGCTCCCCGGAGTCTGTCTCGGACACGTTTTCGTCGTCGGTGCCGCCGGAGTACATCGACCCGGCTCGCCTTCGGTCCGCAGGCGAACGCGAGACGCCCGCGTAGTTCGGGCCGGTTGCGGACCTCGCGTTCTGGGAAAATCCGTTCATGGGTCCGGCCGACGGCTCAACGACCTGCCATGATCGCCGAAACCGAGCGATGGCCGTGCGATCCTGCACGGTGACTGCTCACTATTGACGATCTTGAGAACGCGAGGAGGGCGAATAGGCAACAGCATCTGATGGCCCTGTGTGGCTGCGCGTTCCGCGGTGAAAATTCGCCACACCAGCACTATGAGACCCAGCGGTACCCTATTTTTCGGGTCAGCCTCCTCGGCGTAGATCCACAGGCGTCGATCTCGACATAGGTCTGGTGTGCTTTCTAGACTTGGCCCATGACCGAGATCGCTAGGCCCTTCTGGCGGGGCATCAACCACCTCGCCCTGATCACGAACGACATGGACGCCACCACGAGGTTCTGGCACGGGGTGCTCGGGGCGCGGCTCGTCGCGCACCTGGGCAACGAATCCTTCCGGCACTACTTCTTCGAGTTCGGTGACGAGCAGACCGTGGCGTTTTTCGAGTACCGAGACGTCGTCGTGGAACGGTTTCAGGTACCGGCCGGGGTGCCGGACCGGCGCAAGATGCAGTTCGATCATCTGTCGTTCAACCTTCCCGATGAGCATGCCTTGGAGGAGCTGCAGAGCCGGCTGAAGTCGCATAGTTGCGGGGTCACCGATGTCATCGACCACGGCTTTGTGCGCTCCATCTACTTCAACGATCCCAACGGAATCGCGCTGGAGGCGTCGTGGTGGGTCGTCGACCCGACGGGGCGGATTGCTGACTACAGCGACCCCACGCTGTTCTCCGACCCCAACCCGGTCCCGGCGGTGCGGGAGTTGACCCGCGACGGGGTGCTCGCTTCGGTGCCGCAGACGACACTGTCTTCCGACGAGATCGTCGACCCGGCTTAGCCGGCGCGGCCGCTCAGTACAGGTAGATATCCACAAGCAGTGCGCTGATGCCGCCCAGTGCACAGAGCATGCCGACGCGGTGCCCGGTGTCCGCTCGAAGGGCCCCAAGGCCGAGCACCAGGGCGAGGGTAGCTACGTCAACACGCAGGGAACCCTTCTTGATCCGCTAGAGAATTCCGATGATCTCAACGGAGGTCAACTGAGCATGTGCAGTGCTCGTCGGACCAAGGCGCGGGCGGCGGGGCTGATGGGCCCTTCGGTCCGCCAGGCGAACGCGAGACGCCCGCGTAGTTCGGGCCGGACGATGGTGAGCGGGTGCAGGTCTTCCCGCGCGTTGGCGACGGACGCGGGCACGATCGCGACGCCCAGCCCCCGCGCGGCGAGCTGCATGAGCACCATGGGACTGCTGGCTTCAAAGCCGATGTGCGGGGTGAAACCGGCGGAGGCGCAGGCGTCGTCGAGGCGCGACCGGATACCGGTGCCTGCCGGGAGACTGATCAGTGCCCGATCGCGCAGGACGTCGAGCGGGATCGTCGACTGCTTCGCCAGATCGTCGCTGTGGCTGACGGCCGCGACGATCGACTCATCCGCGACGACATGGATCTTAAGGCCCGGCGGTGGCGTGGCGCCGATCGCGATGATCGCCGCATCCAGCCGACCGCCGCGCAGCGCGTCGATGAGGCGGTCGGAGTTGTCCTCGGCGAGGGTGATCTCCACCGCGGGATGGTCTTCGTGGAAAGCGGCCAGCAACGCAGGCAGGTCGACGTTATGGGAGGTCACCGTGCCGACGGCGACGTGCCCGCGCACCAGCCCGGTCAGCTCGTCGACGGCGAGACGCACGCCGTCCACCGCGGAGAGCGCAGCTCTGGCGTAGGGGAGTACCGCCGCGCCCACTTCGGTCAGCCGCACCGAGCGTCCCGAGCGGTCCAGCAGTTCCTGCCCGACCTCGCGTTCCAGGCGCCGGATTTGCGCGCTGACACCCGGCTGGGCCACGTGCAGCTTCGCTGCCGCCCTGGTGAAGTTGGTCTCCTCCGCCACGGTCACGAAGTACTCGAGCTGCCGAAGTTCCATAACGAACGATTATAACGATGAGCATCGATCACTCTTGGACTTCTAGCCCGCGCCGCCGCAGAGTGGAGCTGTACCGAAAGGAGCCGAGATGACCACCACTCGCGAACGCGCTACCGAACCCGAGGATCTGACCCGGCTGTTCGTGCAGCGAGCCAACGCCGGTGACGCCGAGGGCCTTGCCGAGCTGTACGAACACGACGCCGTGCTCGCGTACCCGCCGGGATCGCGGACGGTCGGCCGCGAGGCGATCCGCGCGGTGTACGAGCAGATGCTCGCGCACGGATCCCACTTCGAGCTCGAAGAGGCACTGCCAACCGTCCGCAACGGCGACCTCGCCGTCACATCCACGCGGCCAGCCGACAACACCGGCGGCCGGGTCCAGGTGGTCCGGCGGCAGCCGGACGGGTCCTGGCTTCGCGTCATCGACCGCCCCGAGACCTGGCGTTGACCATGCGGGTACTCATCGCCGGGGCCGGGATCGGTGGCCTGACCGCAGCGCTGAGCCTGCACGCCGCGGGCATCGAGGCGACCGTGATCGAACGCGCCGGCGAGCTGCGGCCGCTGGGCGTAGGGATCAACCTGCTCCCGCACGCCGTGCGGGAGCTGACCGAACTCGGCCTCGGCGACGACCTCGCCAACATCGGAGTCCCCACCGCCGAAAACGTCTACTGCGACCAGTCCGGGAAGACACTGTTCACTGAGCAGCGCGGAATCGCCGGCGGCTACCGGTGGCCGCAGTACTCCGTGCACCGCGGACACCTGCAGATGCTGCTGCTGTCCGCGGTGCGCCACCGGTGCGGACCGCACGCGGTCCGCACCGGTACCCGGCTGCTGAGTTTCGAGCAGGATGCCGACACGGTTCGCGTCCGGGTTTCCGGCGAGGAGATCGATGCGGCGGTGCTGATCGGCGCGGACGGCCTGCATTCAGCGGTCCGCGAGCGGCTGCATCCTGGTCAGGCCCCGCTGCTGTGGTCCGGGGTGTGGATGTGGCGTGGGGTGACCGAGATCGAGCCGTTCCTCAGCGGGCGCTCGATGGCTATCGCCCGCGGCGAAGGAAACGCCGGGCTGATCGCGTATCCGATCGGTCCATCCCTGGTCAACTGGGTGGCCGAGGTGCGGGTAGCCGAGTCGGGACCGTTGCCCGGCGACGCGAACTGGAATCAACCCGGTCGCGCGCAGGATGTGTTGAGGTACTTCGGCGGCTGGGACCTGGGCTGGCTCGACGTGCCCGGCCTGATCAGGAATAGTGCGATGATCCTCGAGTACCCGATGGTCGACCGGGACCCCCTGCCATGGTGGGGCCAGGGACGAGTCACGCTGCTCGGCGACGCTGCCCACCTGATGTACCCAGTCGGCGCGAACGGGGCATCGCAGGCGATCGTCGATGCCCATGTGCTGGCCGACGAACTGGCTCGGGACTTCCCCGAAGGCCTGGCCACGTACGAGAAGAAGCGCTGCGAGGCGACGGCGGCTATCATCGCCGCTAACCGCGAGATGCTGCGCACCGGAGACACTCGATCTCCAGAGGAACTCGCGGGGGTCACCGAAACCTACCGGCGCGTCACCGACGCCGGCAATCGGCGCAGCGGAGCGTGACAGCTTCGCAACAGGCAGTCAGCTCGCAGGTTCAGGTTTCTGTCGCGACCGTATAGCGGAGTTCTTAGTCCTCTTGGCCGACGCGGTCCGAAACGCGATCCTCGGCCGCAGTGAGCCTCGACAGTTCTTCCGCCATCGTAATCGTATGACAGAATGTGTCGATCGAGACCTCTCGGCCGCCTAGGCTCTTGAGCGCCTCGACGGTCACGGGATCCCGCATGGACAGTCCGAGATCCTCG
>DASUII010000295.1:0-31954 GCA_036279835.1 Pseudonocardiaceae bacterium | reverse complement strand
CGCGGGCTGGCTGACCTCGACGACGCCATCGAGGTCGAGCAGCTGGTCACTCCCGCCGATTGGGCGGCCCAGGGGCTTGCCGTCGGGACCCCGTTCTCGGCCGCGCACACCTTCGCCCAGACCGGACCGTTCCGTCCCTCGAACCTCGTGCGCGGTCGGACCAACGTCGTGCTCGCCGGATGCGGCACAACGCCTGGAGTGGGTGTCCCCACCGCGATCATCTCCGGCAAGCTCGCCGCAGCTCGGATCACCACGACCGGAGCCCGCCGAAGCACCGCCATGAGCGGCTGAACCAACGGTGGCATCGACGATTGGGCTCGACCGGCCACGCCTGAGCCGATTGCTGTCGGGCACGGTGCTGCTCGGATTCGTCGGTTCAGTACTCGTGGCCACCATGGCGGTGGGAGCGGGTGGAATCCTCGTCCACGATCCGGTGATCAGCGGCGGACCATTGTCATGGATCCGTTACGGGCACGGCCACGACCTGGCTACCGTGGCGCTCTATCTCGGCGTCGGGATGATCGTGTGGGCCTGGGTACGGCTGGGACGCGACGTGCGCGGCGGCACCGCGACCGCCCAGCAGGTTCGACTGGCCAGTGCGGTGTGGGCGGCGCCCGTGCTGCTGTCTCCACCGTTGTTCACCAGGGATGTCTACAGCTACCTGGGCCAAGGTGCGCTAGCCCTGCGCGGGCTTGATCCCTACCAACTCGGGCCCTCGAAGCTGCCGCCAGGAGCCATCGCGGACAACGTCCACTACGTATGGCAGACGACCCCAGCACCCTACGGCCCGCTGTTCATCCTGATCGCGAAGACGATTAACCGGTTGACCGGCGAAGACCTCGTCCTGGGTGTGATCGGCATCCGGTTGGTACTGCTGAGTGGCTTGGCACTGCTGGCGTACGCGCTGCCCCGGCTGGCCGACCAGCTCGGCGGCGATCGCACCGTCGCACTGTGGTTGGTGATCGCCAACCCGTTGACTGTCGTGCATCTGGTCGGCGGGCCGCACAACGATCTGCTCATGACCGGCCTGCTGGCTACCGGCACGCTGCTGGTGTTGCTGCGCCGGCACGTCGCCGGGATCACAATGGTCACAGCGGCGATGGCGGTGAAGGCATCGGCCGGGATCGCGCTACCGTTTCTGGTCTGGATCTGGGCAGCCCACCTTCCTGGTGACCGGCGCGCGCAACTGTTGCGCGCCGGCGCGGGCAGCCTCGCGGTGTTCGCCACGGTATTCACTGCGATCACGATGCTGTCCGGCGTAGGCCTGGGCTGGATCCCAGCGCTGAACGCACCATCGCTGATCGTCAACTGGATGTCGCTACCCACCGCGGCCGGGCTGCTCACGCACGCGCTGACGGCACCGTTCGGGCATCTGAGCGGAGGCCCGTTCATCATGGTCTGCCGGCTGCTGGGCTCCGTGGTTTTCTTTGTCGTCCTGGCTCGGCAGTGGTGGCTTGCCAGAGACGGCGGACCGACGGCCGTGCGTCGCGCGGCACTGGCGCTGCTGTGGGCGGCCCTGCTCGCGCCCGCCACCCTGCCCTGGTACCTCACGTGGGCCCTCGTCCTGGCCGCGTCGTTGCCCTGGCCGCGACGCTCGCTGGCGTGGGTGGTCGCGGCCTCGACGTGGCTGGTGTTGTGCACCTACCCCACTGGGCAAAGCGCGTTCAACGACTGGCCTTACCAGCTCGCGATGGTGGCGGTGTCGCTGGTCACGGGGGCCGCGTTACTGCGCCACGACACGCTTGACCTGCCTGATGGCAAGCAGCGCAGCGATCCGGTGCAGGCGGTGGCGGCATGAGCCGTGAGCTCGACGCTGCCGGCGTCACCGAGCCTGCCCTGCGCGCGTCGTACGCCCGATGCCGGCAACTCAATGCGGCGCACGGCCGCACCTACTTCTTGGCGACCCGGCTGTTACCACCGGGGCAACGGCCGGCGATCCATGCACTGTACGGGCTGGCCCGGTACGCCGACGAGATCGTCGACGACCTAGCCGACACCCGGTCGTGGCCGCAGCGCCTCGCGGAGCTCGACGCGCTGGCGCAACAGTTGCTCGACGGGCTGGCGCAGGGCCGCTCGGCGCACCCGGTGCTGGCCGCGCCGGTGCACACCGCGGTTCGCTATCAGATCGATCCGCAGCACTTCGCTGATTTCATGGACTCGATGCAGATGGATCGGCCGGTGGAACAGGGCGGAGTGGCCGGTTATCAGACCTTCGACGACCTGGCCCGCTACGTGCACGGCTCGGCGGCCGTGATCGGTCTGCAAGTGCTGCCGGTGCTGGGCACCGTGGTTCCCCGGGAGCGAGCTGAGCCGCACGCCGCCGCGCTGGGCGTCGCCTTTCAGATCACCAACTTCCTCCGCGACATCGGGGAAGATCTCGATCGCGGACGGGTTTACCTACCCGCCGACGAGCTGGCGTCCTTCGGGGTGGACCGGGAGCTACTGGGGTGGTGCCGCAGCACCGGGCGGCCCGATCCGAGAGTGCGCCGCGCGCTGGCCTACCTGGTCGCGCGCACCCGGGCGATCTACCGTCGGGCGGCGCCGGGGATTCCGATGCTGGCCCCGGTGTCCCGGGCCTGCGTCGCCACCGCATTTCAGCTCTACGGTGGCATTCTCGACGAGATCGAGGCGGCCGAGTACCACGTGCTAGCCCGCCGCGTGGCAGTACCAGGCCGCCGTCGGCTCGCCGTAGCTTTACCAGGCCTAAGCAGAGCCCTACTAGCCCGAACCCGCCAAATGTCGCCGTGAACTCGACAGCACCGGCCTTTTCGGGCACTGAGGATGTCGGTACTGCCGAGTTCACGACGTCGAGCGTCGCTCCTGCAAGCGGTAGACGCGTTTGGCGTTGTTCGCGCCCACCATGTGCGCGACGCGTATGGCGTCGGCGTTCGACCAGTCGCCCGCGTCCACCCACTCTCCTAGGACGCTGGCCATGGCGCGTCGCCACAGCACAGCTCCGAGATAGTGCAGCTCGGCCGGTCCCCACGCATCGGAGGAGAACAGCAGTTTCCCGAATGGGGCCAGTTCCAGCGACTCCGCGACCACTGCGCGAGACCGTGCCCCGGTGTAGTTCACCGCCAATCCGATGTCGAGATACACATGGGGAAAGACCTGGGCCAGGTATCCGGCGGTCCGGTGATAGGGGTAGCCGTGCAGCAGCATCACCGGCACCTGGCGGTCCTGTACCAGGCGAAGAAAATCGGTCATCAGCGACGGGTCGCAGCGGTGCAGAGTGAGATCGGGGTCTCCGAATCCGACATGGAACTGCAATGGCAGGCCGCGTTCGACGCCGGCCCAGAGTAGGTGGCGCAGCAGCACCGGATCGGTCAGCCGCGGCTTGCCGGTTTCTTGTCGCCGGAGCCACTGTCCGGCAGCGCGGCGAACCTCACCGACGCTGGGAGGTTCGGGATCGAAGTCAAGGCCGTACCGGTAGGCGATGACGGACTTCAACGCCACCGCAGCGCGAGCCCGTTCATGCAACGCCGAGGCGAACCGGCCGGCGAACTGAGTCGCATCCACGCCACTGACCGCCACCTCTTCGGCAACCGATTCCAGACGCACAATCTCCGCTGCGGCGCGACCGGAGGAGACCGCCATCCCTTCGGGTCCCAAAGTCTGTTCAGCGCGGCAGCCGGTATCAACAAGGAACCACCCGACGCCGCTGGCGGCGAGAAACCGGCGGGTAACCTCCTGCGCTCCGAGATCGCGCCGACGGGCCAGGTACGCAGTTGCGTCCGCATGCGGAGGTAGGTCCAGCACCGGGGCACACCAGCGCCGGACGGCGAAACCCAGTTGAGAATCCAGGTGCGTCGTGCCAACCGCTGGCGGCCACGGGGATTCACTGAAGCCAGCCTCGAATGCAGCACCTTCGACATCGCCCACCATCGCACCGTGGACGTGATGATCCACCAGGCGCAGCGTGTCGACAGCGGCGCGCAACCCCTCAGCGGTCATCGACCGTGGCGGTGTGCGCATAGCCAGCCAGACCTCGCGCGCACTGCGTGACGAATCGCTCGATCCCCCACCGCAACGCCCAACCGGTCCCCGGCACCCCTTTGCGAAAAATTCTGATTGCACCGAGTCATTCTGGCTCGCGCTCCCCGGGCCGTTCCAGCTCGAATGAATCGATCGACGTCCACCTCGGCCAGCTCGTGCCGTCCCGCAGCAGCGCGTACACGGCGTCGGCCTTGGCGCGGGTATGGACCTGGACCTCGATGTGTTGCCGATGAGCCATCGGGTACATGTACCACCTGGTGAAGCAACGTCAACGCTAGGACGAAGGAGTAGACCTCGATATGCCTGCGTGGATCTGTGTGACGTGCGGTGTTCAACAAGCCGCCACCGCCGAGCCCCCGCCAGCCTGCCCGATCTGCGAGGACGAACGGCAGTATGTCGGATGGGAGGGCCAGCGGTGGACGACCGGCACCGAACTCGCCCGCGACCGCACCAGTGACCTCCGGGAAGAGGAGACCGACCTACTCGGGATCGGGACCTCCCCATCCTTCGCGATTGGACAGCGAGCGCTGCTCGTCTGCACCGAGCGGGGCAATGTGCTCTGGGACTGCGTCTCCCTGCTCGACGATGCTGCGCTCGAGGAAGTCACCCGACGCGGGGGCATCGCGGCGATCTGCCTGTCACATCCGCACTTCTACGCCGCGTGCGTCGAATGGGCGGACGCATTCGATGCCCCAATCCTCATTCCCACCGCGGATCGGGATTGGATCCAGCGTCCTTCACCACGTATCGAGCTATTTGAAGCGGACGAGGTGACGCCGGTCCCCGGCGTGACGTTGGCCCGAATCGGCGGCCATTTCGACGGTGCCGCGGTGCTGCACTGGCCGGCTGGATCCGGCGGGCGCGGCGCCCTGCTCACCGGCGACACCATCACCGTCGTGCAAGACCGCCAGTGGGTGAGCTTCATGTGGAGCTACCCCAACCTCATCCCACTCGACGCCGCCACAGTCGCGGCAATCGTTCATCGCGTCGAGGGCTACCGCTTCGACCGCGTCTACGGCGGCTGGTGGGGCCGGACTGTCGTCGAGGACGGCCCGGCCGCCATCCGCCGCTCGGCGCAGCGCTACATCACCCACCTCAGCGGGCCCTCGACGTGAACTGATGACATGTGATCGCGATTGAACGAGCCGGGTCGTCCTTACCCTGGCGCGGAGGTGGGAGGACAAAGTCTATTGACCTGCGGAGTAAGTCCATAAATCATTGTCACGAAGGCCTGCTTTACAGGACCTGTCGCTGCGTCAGCTTGTTTTTGCAAACTAACTAAGGCAGCTTTAGCCTCAGAGCATCGCGTTGTCGGATACGCCGGACTAGCGTCCGCGATACCAATTGTTGCGAAACTCATGCCGATGGCCAGGCCGATGGCTGCGATTGTCGATTTCATGATCAATTGATCCGCCTTCGAGATCGATCAGGATGCTCCTATCTATCGTTCGATTCGGCTGGACTGTTACATTTTCAGCGGTTATCGCGAATCGCACCGGTACGCACACGCGCAGTAGCCACAGCAGTGCAAACGCAAACGATCGTCTCCGTCCGGACAATCGAGGTAAATCGTCGCAAATACGCGTTTCACTCGGACACCGCTGAGCTCCGAATGAGTCAGTGTGGCCCTTGTGCTGACCATCAGAATTCCTGCCACCAGCAGCGATCAGTGCAGCTCAACGAGGCCGGTCGCGCCTGCAACGGTGATCTGCTGCCCGGTGGTGATGCACAGTGTCGCGTCGGGAACACCGACCACCGCGGGGATGCCGTACTCACGCGCGACAACGGCGCCGTGTGAGTTCGCGCCACCCATCTCCATCACCAGGCCGCCTGCGGTGAGGAACAGCGGCGTCCACCCGGGATCGGTCGATGGTGCGACGAGGATCTCGCCGGGCTCCAGATGGGCGCCGACCGGGTCGAGCACCACCCGGGCCGTGCCGGTCACCGTGCCCGCGGACGCCGGTGTTCCCGTCAGTTGACCAGCCGCCGGCTCGTGATCGGGGCTGGCGAGAGCCTCTGGCTGGGTGCCGTCGGAGAGCATGATCCGCGGCACCTGCCGCCTGCGCAGCTCCCTCTGGTAGTCCTCACGGCGCTGCGCGACGACAGCGTGCATGTCGGTACCTGCCAGCGCGGCCCGAGCCTGGACCAGGTCGAGGAAGAAGATGTCCTCGGACGTTGCCAGCACCCCTGCCTCGGCGAGCTCGGAACCGACCACAGCGAGCTGCTCCCGGACCTGCGCCAACACTCGGACCAGGTAGTCCTTGTGCGTCTCCCGCATGCCGACCAGCTCCCGCGCCCGCCCCAACGACCAGCGCACGGCTGCAGCGCGCAACCGGCTGCGGCGGCGCACGCGACTCACCAGACCCAGCACAGCGGACTGGGCGACGCGGCTGCCCCGGGAGAACTGCACGTTCGGGGCGAGATCCGGATCCTCCAGCCGCAGGTAGTTGGTCAGCACACCCAGGACATAGGTCGGGTCGTCGGACCATCGCGGCATGCCCACGTCGATCTCGGCCACCGCCCGATGCCCGTGCCGCGTCAGGAAGCTCTCAAGGCCCTGTTGCAGTTTTGGCGGTAGGTCGCGGGTGGTGTAGCGGTGCGCCAGCAGGGCAGGGGTCGCTTCCCGCAACGCGCCAGCGGCCGCCGCGTCGGCACGAATCCGCGTCGCCAATGCCCACAGTTCCAGATCCATCTCGGTGGTGACGTTGTGCGGCAACCCACGCAGCATCTCGTCCCATTCACCGGGCTCAACGCTGTCACCAGCGAGCTTGCCGGCAAGCGCGCGGGCGAGGAACCCGGCACCGGCCACCGGAGTGACCGCCGGCATGATCGGGACAATCGTGGTGGCAAGCAGCCGCTGTGCGTGGTCTAACCGCTGTCTGGCGGTCACCCCGGCCGGCACACTGAGCTGCGAGCCGGGGGTCGTCGCAGAGCCGCCGAAGTACTACCGCCGAGCGAGCCTCCATCACGTCGAGTATCCGGGGCACCAGCGCCCGGCCGACCCGGCTACGCAGGACGGGCGTGATGTCGACGAACGGCCGCTGCCCAGCATTCGCGAATGCCGCCGGCCCGACCTCCGGGTCGATGACCACAGAGCCGAACACCACTTCCGATATGCAGGATCCGATCAGCCGGAACGCCGCGATGCCCATCGGCGTCACCGGGCGGGTCAGCCCCTGCGCGAGGCTGACGCAGAGGTAGACGTGCAGATCACCGTCCGGGGGGGCCGGCAGCGGGTACAACGTGGTGATCGGCCGGGACTGGGTCAGCCACAGCTTTCCAGCGGCATCCAACGCCCACTCGATGTCCTGCGGGGCGCCGAAATATGCCTGGACCCGCTGCCCCAACGCGGTGAGATCACGGATCCTCGCATCGCTGAGGCAGGGCTGCTCAGCATGCGCGACCCTGTCAACCCGCTCAGTGCCGCCACCGGGCAGGGCACGGATCACGACCCGCTTGTCCCCCAGCCTGCGCTCAAGCACCGCGCCGGTAGCGTCGACGACGAAGTGGTCGGGATTGACCGCACCAGACACCACCGCCTCTCCCAGGCCGGGGCTGGCATCGATGACAGTGTGCCCGCGGTGGCCGGTCACCGGATCGGCAGTGAACAGCACCCCTGCAACCTGCGCCTCGACCATCTTCTGAACGACCACTGCGAGCCGCACGGTGGCGTGATCGATACCGTTGGTCGTCCGGTAGCTGACCGCCCGGTCGGTCCACAGCGACGCCCAGCACCGGCGCATCGCGTCAAGCACGGCGTCCGCCCCGACAACGTTGAGGAAGGTGTCCTGCTGCCCGGCGAAACTCGCCCAAGGTAGGTCTTCGGCGGTCGCCGAGGACCGTACCGCCACCGGCACGCTATCGCCGAGGACGCGGTAGGCACGATTCACCGCCTCCGCCACGTCTGCGGGAACTGGCGACGCGAGGATTGCTGTGCGCGCTCGCTCGGCTAGCTTCTCGGGCGGCGCCACGTCCGGCGCGCTGGCGCCGAAGGCGCGCGCGGCGACCAGCTGGTAGGCCACCGTGGTAATGCAGAACCCAGCTGGCACCCGAAACCCGGCGCGGATGAGCTCAGCCAGGTTCGCCGCCTTGCCCCCCACCACCGACAGCAGCTGCGCATTGACCGAACCGAGATCGAGGACGAGTTCATGGTCAACGGCACTAGGGCGCCGGAGTGTGGTCATAACACCGACGGTAATGCCGGTACTACCTAAACTCAACGCTCGATGAAAAACATCTCTCCCCAGTCCTAGCCCAACCGCGGCTCGGCACGATCGGGATGAGATCCATAAAGTCATTGGCTTCGAGCCACCTTGAACCCGCAAGGTGTACTTATGACCGCTGATGCCGTCAACCACCACGCCGACCATCCCGGCTTCGCCGGGGTGATGGGACTGTTGATCGGGCTCATCATGAGCCTCGCGGGGGGTGCCGCCGCACGCCTCGCCGCCGACGTGGCCTCCGTGTCGGGTGCTGACCGGGTCATCGACGTTGGCTGCGGTCCCGGCACCGCAGTCAGGGAAGCCGCCCGCCGTGGAGCGCGCGTGATCGGCGTGGATCCGGCACCCGTGATGCTTCGGCTCGCTCGGACGTTGACTGGTGACCGACCTGCCATCACCTGGGTCGACGGCGCTGCGGAAGCGCTGCCAGAGCGCGACGCCTCGGCGACGGTGGTGTGGTCGCTGGCGACCGTTCACCACTGGAGAGACGTCACCGCAGGACTCGCCGAGATCAAGCGAGTGCTCGCCCGAGGCGGCCTATTCCTTGCGATGGAGCGCGTGGTGCGTCCCGGCGCCACCGGGCTCGCCAGCCATGGCTGGACTGCGCAACAGGCGGCGTCCTTCGCAGCTCAGTGCCGGGCGGCTGGCTTCACAGACGCCCGGGTCGAGAACCACACGCCCGGCCGGCGTGCCCTTGTGGTGGTCACCGCCGTACGACCGTGAGCATCGGTCGTCACCGCAGCGCGGTGGCTCACCGGATGGGTGGCCCTCCCCACTTCGCCACGAACCGCTGCCGGTCCACCTCGGCGTACTCGGCACGCTCACCCGTCAGCGGCCGGCCGGGACCGTGCTCGATGGTCAGACCCCGCACCAGGCCCGTGCCAGCGGCCTTGCGGTGCTGCCATTCGAAGTCGTCGGCGGCGTAGCGCCAGCGGAACTGCTCGTCGAAGCGCAGTCCGAGTTCGCCGGCTACCAGCATGCACGCGCCGGGTATGCGGTGCTCCGAGGTCCATGGGTCCAGGTCGTAACGGGTCTCGACCGCACTGGTGGCCACGCCGCACCAGTCGGTACCGACCATCGCGAGGTTGTAGTTGCGCAGCACCATCCGCAACCGGGCCAGCGTCGACCATTCGATGCGCACGTCAGATTCCATGCACAGCACCTCGTAAGGCCCCGGTTCATGGTGCTGCTCGATCCACTCCAGGCCGGCATTCCACCAGCGGGAGACATTCGTCCCCGGTTCCGCGGACACCAGCAGGGTCACTCCGGGTAGGTCGTCCGGTGCGATCGGCTCGGGGAGGGTGGTGACCACCACTGTCCGGTCCACCGGATGGCTCAGGTGCACCAGAGACGTCGTGAGGTCCCTCAAGCGCGGATGGTGGCACGGGGTCAGTACCCAGGTGTTCATGCTGTCTCCAGAAGCAGGCTTTGATCGTGGTCGTCGACAGCGAGCGGGTGCGGCACGTGAACCCACGCTTGGCGAGTCACTGTTTGGTCAACGCCCTCTGGGCCTAGTAGTCACGCATCGTCCGCACCGCCGGGCCGCGCCCGCGCCGTGCAGGCACGCCACGATTGGTAGCGTTGGTCACCTGCACCATGCCCATTCCATGATCGGGTTCAGCCCGGAAGCGAGACTTACGTAGCAATGCTGGACCGCGTGGTGATCGACGCCCTGTTCCCCGCTGATCTTCCCGAACCCGCCTATTGGGAACATCACTACCCACCGCGGGAGCTCCCCGAGGGTGCTCAGGTCACCCGGTTCGGCCCGTCGCCGACCGGGTTCGTGCATATCGGCGGCATCTACGTGGCCACCATCGACCGCGACATTGCAGCGCACTCCGGGGGTGTCTACCTAGTGCGGGTGGAAGACACAGACCAGTCGCGCGAGGTCGAAGGCGCCCTGGCCCAGTTCGCCCGCGCGTTCGACTACTTCGGTATCCCATCCGACGAAACCGACGGGCACGGCAACTACGGCCCCTACCAGCAGTCCCCCCGCGAACGCATTTACCTCAGCTATGTGCGGGAACTGCTGCACCACGGCAAGGCATACCCGTGCTTCGCCACCAAAAGTGAACTCGCCGACATCACCGGCCGCCAGCAAGCCGCCAAGATCCCCACCGGCTACTACGGACCCTGGGCCATCTGGCGCGATGCCGACCCTGCCGCCGTACATGCCAAACTCGATGAAGGTGCCCCATACGTGGTGCGTTTCCGCGCCCCGGGTAACGCCAACGGGCAGCGGGTCCGCTTCACCGACGCGATTCGGGGGGAGTTGGAGCATGAGGCCAATCGCAACGACACGGTCATCCTGAAGTCTTCCGACCAAACGCCTCGGCTCCCGACCTACCACTTCGCGCACGCAGTGGATGACCACCTGATGCGTGTCACGCTGGTCATCCGCGGTGAGGAGTGGATTTCCTCGGTCCCGCTGCACCTGCAGCTATTCGACACCCTGGGCTTCGACCCGGTCACCTATGCGCACATCGCTCCGCTGATGAAGAAGACTGCCGGCGGGAAACGTAAACTATCCAAGCGCACAGACCCCGAAGCTGGCGTCGACTTCTACATCGAAGCCGGTTACCCCGCCGAGGCCGTCCTCTACTACCTGCGGGGCCTAGCCAACGGGCGGCTCGCTGAGCTCCCCCTGGAGCAAGCACTCGCTACCCCGATCCGGTTGGACCAGTGCGGAGTGGCCGGCCCGCTGGTGGATCTGGTCAAGCTCGAAGACATCAGCGCCGACCACATCGCCACCCTGCCGGGACCCCAGATCCTCGCCGCTGTCCGCGCCTGGGCAGCGCAATTCGATCCCGAACTGGTCACCGTCCTGGACGCCGAGCGCGATCTCGCCCTGCGCGCCCTCACCGTGGAACGCGATGGTGTCGACAATCCCCGCAAGGACCTGCGCAAGTGGTCGGACTTCCGGGCCGCCTACGGATTCTTCTTCCCGCAACTGTTCGCCTCACTGTCCGGCCCTACCGATGAACGCCTCATCCCGCTCGGTGTGGACGCCACCATCACAGCGAACTACGCCCATGACTTCGCCGACGGCTACCAGCACCTGGATGACCCCCAGGAATGGTTCAACCAGATCCGCGAGCTAGCCGCGAAACACGGCTTCGCGGCCAACGCCAAGGAATACAAAAAAAATCCCGACACCTACCCCGGCTCGATTCGCGAAGCCTCCCAACTCATCCGCGTAGCCCTCACCGGCTCAACCCGCAGCCCCGACCTACACGCCGTCACCCAGGCACTCGGCGCTCCAGAAGTGCTCCGCCGCCTGCGCGCGCTGGCCGGCTGACGCAGTTCCTCGGCCAAACTGACTGGCTATTGGAACCTTTCGCAGTTCCAGGGGACCCAGGGTCGGCTAATCGGAACCTTTTGGCTGGTGTCGCGGTGGTAGGAGACACACCGCGTTCTGCGTCAGCCCATCGAGCTGAGGCAGAACGGGTATCCGGCTGGAATCGAGCATGATCGCCAGCGTCGCGGTCGGGGCTGGTGCTCTGCGCTGGGTGACCGGGTCAGGCCAGCTCGGGTGCCAGGCCGTTCCTGATGGCCGTATTCACAGTCGGACTCGCTCTGTCCTTCGCCACCGGCGACGCCAGGTTCATGCTCGCCAAGGACTCGGTCGGCACTGCGGTCGCCGGATTGATCTTCCTCGGCACCTGCGTAGTGGGGCGGCCGATGACGTTCTACGCCGCCCAGCGGTTCTCCGCCACCAGCGAGAAACAGACGTGGTGGAACATCAAGTGGCAGACAAGTCCCGGTTTCCGGCGCGGCTTCCGGGTGATGTCGATGGTGTGGGGAGTTGGCCTACTGATCGAGGCGGCCATGCGTATCCCGCTGATCTATGTGCTGCCCATCCACGTCATGGTCGGACTCTCGACGGTGCTCCAGGCGGCGGTGTTCACGCTGCTGATTGCGTGGACCATGTGGTACGCGCGTCCAGACCGCGATTCGGCTCCGAATAGCGCTTTCCACCGGCATGGGAACCGCTATTCGGCTGGCAAGCGCTCGCTAGTTGTACAGTGCGCGGTATGGACACCGAGCACCGCACCACCACGGCAGGAACCTACGAGCGGGTCAGCAGACTGAAGGATGACCGGGACGACCGGCGGGACAAGGAACGCTCCGTCGACCAGCAGCAAGCCGAGAACGCTAAGGCGTGCGCCCGGTACGGCTGGGAGATCAGCGTCCGCTACTCAGACCCCGGCCGCTCAGCCAGCCGGTTCGCGCACCGCGCCCGAGAGAACTGGCAGCACGTCCTAGCCGCCGTGAAGGCCCGCGAGTTCGACGTGTTGGTGTTGTGGGAATCCAGCAGGGCATCCCGCGACCCCGAAGAATGGATCCCATTGTTAGCTGAATGCCGTCGCACGGGTGTGAAAATCTATGTCACCGTCGAAGACGAACTGTACGACCTGAGCAAACCCAAGCACTGGAAAACCCTCGCGACCGATGGTATTACGAACGCATTCTCCAGCGAGGAGACCAGTCAGCGAGTCAAACGTGACGCCGATGCCAGCGCCGAAGCCGGACGGCCATCCGGGCCGATCCTGTTCGGTTACGAACGTATCTACGACCCGAAAACGCGGGAGCTGATCGAGCAACGCCCGCACCCCGAGCGTGCCAAGGTGGTGGTCGACATCATTACCAGCGTGTATAAGGGCGAGTCGTTGAAGTCCATCGCCCGCCGGCTCAACGAGGCCGGTATCGCGTCGCCGCGTGGTTCGGTGTGGGGACCACCGGCGGTACGCCGAACCTGCCTCAACACCGGCTACATCGGCTTACGCGGGCACAACGGGCACACAACGCCGGGCACCTGGAAGCCCCTCATCGAGGATGCCTCGATTTTTTATGGTGCGCGGCGCATTCTTCTCGACCCGAAGCGGACCACCACCCGGCCAGGCCGCGCGAAATGGCTACTTTCGTGTATCGCCACCTGCGCCGTGTGCGGCGGGCCGATGGCCGTAATGCGCCGGGGCGCGAACCGCACCGTGTACGCGTGCCGTGACCGTGGCCATTTGTCGATTGAACGCACGGAACTCGACGACTACCTAACCGGTCTAGTAATCGAAAGGCTGTCCCGCACCGACGCATATACGCACCTGCCCGATGGCAGCGAGGAAACCGCCGTCACGGAATTGCGTGCGGAGGAAGCCACCTTACGGGCCGAGCTGGACGGATATGCCGACGACGCCGCCGAAGGCAAGATCGATAGGGCGTTCGCAGCCAAGGTGGTAGCCAAATTGCAGAGCCGGATTAGCGGCGTGCAGCGCAGGATCGAGCAGGAGATCACGCCTCCGGCGCTGGCCGGTCTGCTGGCCGGTGACCCCGGTGAGAGCGTCGCTGACCGCTGGGACCGTGCCCCGTGCTCAGCGCGCCGGGAGACGCTGCGGCTGTTGTTCACCTCGATCATGATCGCCAAGGGCGGCCCCGGTGAGGTCACCGAGCGGGTGGCGGCCGAGTGGCGTGACCAGTGAACGGCTAACGAATCCAGGTCACGTTTTCCACCGCACACCCGCCACCCTTTCGGGTGGTCTGGTGCTGCGTATACGCCAGCAACTTGACGTGACGATGTCGCACAATGACACGGCATGTGCGACATCGTATAGAAATGTACGATCGTTGTCGCAAGTAAGCGGCAAACAGCGGCAAAACGATCGGTTTGGGTCGCTAGCACGTCGCGTCCGTGACGGTTAACGTTCGCCGCATGCGAGTCACCACCGTCTGCGCCATTCCCAGCGACACCGGCGGCCGATTGAAGTACTACCGGGAAAGTGCCGGGCTAACCCGTGAACACGTCGGCGTCCATCTCAATCGCGGCACCGGAGCAGTCCGTGATTGGGAATTGAATCGACGCGTTCCCAGATATGTTTTGCTCGTCCAACTCGCGAACCTTTACGGTGTGCCGGTCGCCGAGCTGATCGGCGCTAACTCGGTATCGCCCCGATGACTCCCGAGATGTACGCGTACGTTGCCGCCACGCGGGCCGCCCGAGGATTGCCGCCGATAGCCAAGACCGACCCCGCTGCCATAGCGCTCAGCCTCGATCCCGGCGCCCAACGGTTGGCCGCAGCGATCAAACGGGAAGTTGACCGCAGCCCCCCATTGAGCCCGGATCAAATCGAGGAATTACGCGGGCTGTTGTCGTACCCGACCCCGGCCGATTCCACAGCGGCCTAACAAAGGAGCGGAAAGCGCGAACCGCCGGAAAGCCACAGTGACCCTTTGAAAAAAGAACATCGCCCCGGCGCTAACCGGGGCGACGACGACCGGCCGGGCGGCGAGGTCATTGCTGATGATAGCCGCCCGGTGCGGTCGTCGCTGACCCGCGCGTTAGATCACCTGGACGACGCCAATTTGTGCTGCTGTTGGATCGCGCCTGCCGGTCGCCGATGCCATAGGCGGTCACGGTGACCACCGAGCCCAACACCGACCCGCTGGACCACGACGCCACCGAACCGGATACGACGGTGCGCCCGGTCATGCAGTTGTGGCGCGCGGCGAAAGCGGCGTCGAAGCGGCAATCCCAAGAACGGCGGGCCCGCGTATTGGGCCACGATGACCTAGCCCAGCGTTTGACGGCCCCACCGCTGCGGCTGAGCAACCCGGCGCGGTGGTCCGGGTGGATACCGCCCCGGACATTGCCGGAGGAAGCCTGCACCCACTGTGGGCCCCGTGGTGACCAACGCTGCCGTGGCGCAGCGCATCGTGCCCGGCTCAACGACAGCGCGATCCGGCGACAGTTGGTCGACATCGCGGCTGAGACGAAGCGGCGAGAGGCCACACCGTGACCAAGTTCGACGTTAGCCGAGCTGTCAGGTCCTCGGATCTGCCGAAACTGGCGCGGCTGCTCATGTTCGTGTTGCTGGATCACGCCGACACCGACTCGGCGGTCATCCCGGAGAAGTTCAGTCCGTCATTGTCCGAACTGGCCGCTGAGAGCGGTATGGGCCGCAACACAGTGCAGGAGAAGCTTCGCGATCTCGAAAGCGCAGGGTGGGTGATCCGCCAGCGGCCACCGGTAGAGCAGTCCCGCGAGGGTGCGCGCACCCAATACCGGCTAGCCGTACCGGTAGGTGCAGCAGACACCCAGCCTAGGTCGCGCACCGACCTACCCCTAGGTCGCACACCGACCCCCCATGGGTCGCACACCGACCCAGGGGTAGGTCGCACAGTGACCAAACCTAGGTCGCACAGCGACCCCATATCTAATCTTTCAATCAGTGCCAATCAGTCCAATCAGCGCGCACGCGCGCGGACCGACCCAAGCCGCAACGGCACACCAACCAAAACCGGCGGTGATCGACGGTCGACACCCGACCTAGACAAGATCCGCGCTGCGCTCGCCGACATTGGCAGCAAACGCCTCGACGACGACTGGTGCCGCAAAGTCGTCAAGCAAGCCACGGAGCGCGCAACGCCGCGACATGACCTCACCGCGATGGTCGTCGCGTGCATCCGAAGCGCCCCGGACGATTTCTAACCCGGACGTGACTATGCCCCGCAATACCAGCGACCAGGAAACGAGCCCAGATGAGCACCACGACCACCACCATCACCGGCTACCGGCCGACGCGACGCGACTTCGATCCTCCTCGAATAGCCGAGGACGACAAACCACCCGACGACGAGGTCGAACGCCAACGGCAAGCCCTACTACCCCGCCGGAAGAAAACATCAGCGACGAAACGAGCCACGAATGATCAGAAAAAAGACTAGCGCTAACCCCACAAAGAAACGAAGGTGGAAAATTATGGACGCTATCCAACCGTGGAAGACGGTATCAGTAATCCCCTTGTCAAGCGGATGGTCTAACCGGTACAGGCGCAAAGATGGTCGTATGATTATCGACCCCTGTCCGGGGCTCGTTATTCAGGAGCGGGGCGGCGAGACCAGGGTGGCCTTCGCAACCTACTACGAAGGACTCATTTTCCCCGCAGTCGAGACCGCCGGTTATGAGGATTCCTCGACGGCTGGTGGCCCGCGATCAAACCCATACAGGCCAGGTCTGCCGCCGTGGCTGCTATTAGACGAAATTGATCCGGTGGCCAAAGTCGCGGCCGAAGCCGCCAACGCCGGATACCTCGCGAGTTCTTTCGTGCAGAAATTGCCTGAAGAAACGCCCTAGGTTCCAGCCTAATTGATCCACCGCCCGACCCGGACCAGCGGGGCGCTGAGAGGCAGGCACTCAGACGGGCACATGAACAGCAATTTCATCAGCGAGCCGCGCGCGGTCATCGGTGGACCCGCCGCGTGGTTGCTGGCGAGAATCCTGGCCAGCCCAGACGTCGCCAGGGTCTTAGCGTGCCCGCCATCGTGGATCCAGCGCGGCCAAGTTATTGACATGGTGACCGCTGTTGACCTGGCCGCGAGGGCTTTCGAGGCATCGCAGACCGCGCCTGGACGCGGAGAAAAGGCCCACTTAGGCGCGGCGGTGGCACAATCAGCAGCGGACTGGACGACCCGGGAAATAGCAGAGTACTTAAGGATTTCAGTGCGCAGAGCGCAAGAGTTAGCGGCCGATCTCGGCGGTAGGCGTATCGGGCGTCAGTGGCTAATACCAGCGGCGGGAGTACGGGCTTACGAGCAGCGGAAGGTGGAACGCGCGGCGTGAAATCAAGGGAGCAGGCCGCCAGGGCCGCCTACAGCGACCTACCCACGGCGGACAAACTGCGCGTTATGTCGTGGGTGGAACTCGGGAACACCTGGGAGGACGCCATGCTGAGTTCCGGCGTGTGTTCCGGTCCGCGCCCATCGACCAGTTACCGAATGACGCCCCGCGAAGCCGAGCGGCAACGCCAGATCGACCATTTCGACGAGGAGTCACTCGCCCGCCGGGAGCGTAACTTGCTCCCCAACGAATGCAGTCGCCGATACGAAACGAGCCACCATGAGGCCGCGCACGCGATTGTTGTGATGGCTTTCGGCAAGGCTCTACGGTCCATTTCCATAAACAGCGAAGACGCCCGCAGCGGCTTATGTACTTTTGAAAAAGGAACAACGCCACTCCAAACTGCGACTATTTGCGTAGCGCCCATCGTGTGGATTGAGCAAGTTTATTACAGAGAGTTTCGGTATCACATGCCGTGGGGCTCCAGTGGTTGCGAAAGCGATTTGCGGAAAGCGCGGGATGTGGTCGGCGACTCGGGACTTGACAAAGCGTTCAAGCTTTGCCGCGAGATTCTGAAAGAGAACTATGATTCTGTAATCGCGGTGGCTAATCGGCTCGATAGCGAAGGCTATTACCGGCCATGATCTCCCTCGGGCTAACGCAAAGGTTGTCGTCGTCGGCCTTTCCCGAGGTGCAGCGCGGTGCCCAGGTCGGGGGCTTTCGACTCCTTTCACCCCGGCCTGGGCGCTAGCGCGCAGCACAACCTCCGTTACCGAAGCTACCGATCTTAAGGGACTAGTGAAATGAACCGATCAGGCACCGGCCGCGTACAGCAGCAAGCCACCCGAACCACCATGCAAGGAATGACCCGGCAATCCACTGCCGCAGCACAGATCGGTAGTCGCGCGCAATTCCGGTCCAATGACATGCAACGAAACGCACCGACCCAACGCGGCGCTACCACAAAGGCCGACGATAAAGACGAGGACGAAAAGGACGACGAAAAAGAACCGTTGTTCAGCCGCGACAACCCGGATGACGAACCCGCCGGCCAAAGCGAGATTGATAGCGACGAAGCCGATGCTGCCGACGACGAGGCCGATGACGTCAAGGTCATAGTCGTCAAAAGCTAGCGTCGCTAGCTTTGCCTGGGTGATCCGCTGAGCACTCCGTCGTTGGTCGTCGCAGCCAAGATAGGAAAACACCTGACCCATGGAAACCGCGAACGCTTTCAGCACCAAAGACGCGGCCGCACCCTCACCGAACCGGTCGCCGTTAAACTATGGCATCAACATCATTGCGCTGGTGATACCGGGCAACGCGGTGCAGTTGGTCTTGGCACCCTCCACCACTTTACGGGTCAGTGAAGACCCCGAAATGAATAGCTATTGCCTGATCGCGAGCGGCACCATAGCTTCGTTCGACGTGGCGTCGGTCGAAAATGTGTTCATCCAACAGTACGCCTCAGCTGGCACCGTCAATTTCCGGTTCACAACAACGGTGTAGGTTCATCGCAATCCGCTGACAAGAAAAGTGTGAACACATGAGCAATGCCGTGACCACAAAAGCGGAGCGGCAGGCAGCGGCGGACTGCCTCACCGACAACGTGGCGACCCGATAGAGCCCAGCAACCTGGTACCGGCGCACCGCAATGCCGGGACCGCGCCACGCTACCGCCTACGTCACGGCAATGGTGAATCACGCGCCCCGGATAAAAAGCGAGAACACACGACCGACCGCTCAGCGATTAGTCCCACAATGGCACACTAATGGCGGCACCCATTCGAGCCATTAACAGATACGCTCATGGCTATGAGCGGTACACAAAGCGGTCACACCATCCGAGTAAGAGTCCAAGGCCGCTACGGATCGATCTACTACCCATCGTGCGAATGCAGTTGGATCGGCACACCGGACTGGACAGAGTCTCGCGCGAGAAGTCAACACAAGATCACTCGCTAACCACTGCCGAATACACCAGCGCACTGACTACAGACAACAGTCGGTGCGCTGTTCGGCGTCACAATTGATTGATGACACAACACACACGCACGCAGCAAAGCACAAAGCAATGAAGAGCAAAGCAATCGTTTTTTAAGCAAAAATCGCCCCAATTATCTCAGATTTCCCCCCATCTCTCTAGAGCAACTTTTTTGACGTAACGGACCGATCATGGACGACTACTTGCCGCTGTCGCATTCGGCCGCTATTCGGTGTCGTTTTTTCGCGCGATTGCGGACCGGGTCTGCGGCCTGTAGGACGTTGCGGGGCTGCGACCATCGGAGCGTCCCTGCTTGGATCACGGCATCGGCCAGCACGTCCACCAGTTCCCAGAACCTGCGATTGTCGCACCCGACACCGTCACTTGCCCCGGTGTTCCACCGACCGACCTTGTTGAGTACGCGCTGCCGGAGCCACTCGACGGATGCGTCGGTCTCTCGTCGCTGTCGCAGGCATAGCGGGCCGGATCCCACGCCGTGCTCATATCGTGCGCCGCACCAACCTTGAGCTGATCTTCCCAGCCGATGGGTGCACCTTGAGTCCGCGTGATCCAATGGCCCTCAGCACCGGCACCGGCAAGGAGGATCATCACGCGGTGCTCGATCAGAGTGCCGGTCCCGGCTGGTGACCTGGATATCGGGTCGGAACCAGTTACCGGGTAGAGCGTGCTGCACTCGGCCGTACGAGTCGCCATCAGGCACCACGCTGATCACCGTGAACGGCCGACCAAACCAGGTAGGCCATGACGGCGTGCCCGGCCTCGTGAACTGCCGTCCGCCGCTCGGCGGTGTAGGTCTCAATGCGCGCGGGTACGCTGTCCGTTTAGCGGAGTGACCCGGCTTCGGTGAGTTGTCGGACTTCATCCAGGGGCGAAATAAAATGGAGTAACGGACCGATCATGATTAGCTACTCTCCGATGTCCTCATTCGGCCGCGATTCGAGTCACCGGAACGCTATCCACCGGTATTTACTGCCCGATGCCGGGGCCCAGTAGACTGTATATGACGTCTGTTGCCAGGAAGGCGAGCAATGCATCGCCCGGTGTGCGGCCCACCGCTTCAGTCTGTATGTTGATCACGGCTGTGCCGTTCAGGATAGTGGTGGAGGTTCCGGAGATAAAGGGGACGTTGCGGTACTTTCCACTATTTGAGGATAGAGGAGTGATGTTTCCGCCGCCCTCCCGTGAAAGCAGCGCGTGAAGGTCTATCGCGGTGTCGTAGTCGGGCATTTCGATCGTTGCGATTAAGAAGCGGATGACGTAGTCTCCCTCTGCGTATTCGACGAGCGTGCGATAGAGGGAGATGCACGGATGCGCGCGAAAGAACCGCTGGAGGTCGCCGTTGGAGTAGTCGGCGCAGTTTTTGTCGGCTCGCGCGTCGAGCTTAATCGGATGGCCGCCCCTGAGTCGCAGGCGAGTTGTTGCTTTAACGGCGTCATCATCGCCTTTGATTCGTACTTCAGTTTGGCCCCGTGGCGATCTAGTGCTGATGCTGAACTCGTCAACCGCGCTGACCGATGCAGCGTCGCCGACACTGCCACCGAGGAACGCTGACACCACGATGGCCACGGCCGCTCCCATGGCCACGGCATTACCTTTTGAAGTGAATCGACCAGAGCTATCTCTGGGATGTTTATCCTCATCCCACGCCATCACAGCGCTCCGTCTCCCGCCGGGGGACACCGTGCGCGGTGTCCGCGTTTCCAGGTCACTCGCTAACGCTTGCCGATGCGCTGCTCGGCGTCCAAGATCAAACGGTGATCAGCAACGATCGTCACAGTGATCAGGCTGCATCGGCGAGTGACCACGAAAGATTCCGGCAATCTATCCGGTTGGGCCCAACAACGGCGAGTTAATGATGACAGCAGCCAGTGACCATTTCGTTTGACACGACATAGGAGCATCCTGTCCGCCCGACAAGGGCTACTCTTGTTTTCTAGCTATTTCTTGATTGTGACGAAGATATAAGTCAGCAGCGCAACAGTAAATGAGCCCATTCCGGCTAGAGCTGAGAATGAACCGGCGGCTCCACTAAAGGATGAAAAGCAATGCTTGAGCGATCGCACGTAGGTCTGCCGGTTGACCA
The DNA here is from genome assembly GCA_036279835.1 of Pseudonocardiaceae bacterium. Classification (GTDB taxonomy): domain Bacteria; phylum Actinomycetota; class Actinomycetes; order Mycobacteriales; family Pseudonocardiaceae. Next base: position 11,042 of record DASUII010000295.1, on the reverse strand, counting down.
ATGCCTTTAGGTTTAGCCATTTATGGCGCTTGAGATAGCAAGCTCCTAGTATGCCATTCCCGTTGTTTCCACATAGGTCGATCTCGCCGTTCACTAGTTTCTTGTTGGGTGCGCAGCAGGGTACCTCTGCAAAGAATAGGGCGAAGATTACGACAAGGCCCGACCCTATCGTGATCGGTAGGGGTCCGATCGTCCCTATGTACCACCAGATAGCTACAACAATTGCAACGATGTAGCCCCAGTTGTGCAGTGCGAACTTGCCCAGCTTCCGCTTCGTCTGGGCTCTCATGGTTGGCATGCTCTTGCGCCTCCGTGCTCACCAGATCGATAAAGCATTGGCACCGGGTGCCCGGCACCGCCACCCGCGCGCTCTGTATCTGAGCAATCTGATGTGAAGGTTGATACAAAAGCCATCCATTTGGAGTATTCATCAACTGTTCGGGCGGCGGGCTAAAGCGGACAAATACGATTTCCTGGACGAGCTGATCTAGCTAGTGTTCCTCTGCCGGTTCGCCGATTTCGGTGGTGCCCCGAGGTCGGTGCTGAGCGAGCCCAGATTGACACATCGCGATCCGCGCAGGCTCTGGGTGGTAACGCTGGGGCTAGGAACAGCCACCGGTATGGGCGCAGAGTTCGTCGCGTCGACTAGCGTCACCACCGCGGCGCAGGCGCAGTTGGGAGCAGAGTCCGGGATGGACCGGTAGACCCAGGATGATCGAGCCAGCAAAGTTGACCTGTAGAGACCGCGCACACACTCGACCGCGTCGCGCAGCTCGTCCTCGGTGATGCCATGGACCTGAGCGATCTTCTGGGCGGTCCGGCGGTTGATGCGCAGCTCCGCCACCCAAATCCTCGTCACGTCCGCCGGTCCTCACCACCCCCCGGTGCATCCATGGCCGAGCGTGCATCGTGCGAGAACTGCCGGCGTAGCTGGCGGCCGCAGCAGCGCCTAGGCGAGACCATGGGGCCGTTGCGCTCCAGTAGACGGCTCCCGTAGCCATTGATCACTGGTCAGAACTGTGGCAGCCTCTGATCCTAGGAGCACGAAGCACGGACAGCGCCGACTGCAGGTGCTTCGGGAGGCATCTGTGGCATCGTCATCCGACCGCGCGGAACTCAGCTCAGGACGTGTTAAGGCTCTGCTTCTATCTCCGGTAGTGGTCTTGTTCGCCTCCGCGGTTCGACTATTAATAATTTCGAACTACGACACGACCACAGCCACGACACTGGCGGCATCCTCTGGTGTAGTGGGCACGCTACTGGGCACCATCGTGCCCCTTCTTCCCCTCTCTCTGCCAGCCATTTTTATCTTCTTCATAATAGTTCGCCGTTGGGGATTGGTGCTACTGACAGCACTCTTTACTGCATTCGTATCGCCTGCAGCTGTTCATTCCGTTAGGAATGGGCTAAAGATAGCTGGTGATACTGCAGCTTCAGCGAAAGGAATCTGGCATGGAGTGCTACAGATTTGGCCTGGGTTACAGGACGGTCTAATTTATTTAGGACGTACCGTCCAAGGCTGGGGAGAATGGATTCTAGGTTATATCTGGCCTATACTGACAGCGATCCTACGAGCGCTAGGACTAGATGAGCGTGGGCTGAGGCTGGTATCAGAGAAAAGGGCGCACGACCTAAGAGAGTGGGGCAATAATCTACACCTAATATGGAGCAGCTGGACTCCTGGGGTGAGAGTTGCCGCCCTCTGCGCGCTGGCGGCGCTTCTCTGGACGCTCTACGCGCCACCGTGGGATTGGTTTCCGCCAGGTGGGCTCTTCCGTAAATTTCGCCGAACAATTAGCGAGTGGTCATTGGTACGTTTATCCAATACTAGTGTACGGTCTCTCGGGATCGCGGCATATGGCCTCGGCATTGCTGCAGTTTGCGGCTTCTCGGTTCTGTACGTTGAGAAGGTTTACGAAGTGCCTGTCGATACCCACACTATATCTGCGATCTTGCGCCAACCATGGCTTCCGGCAGAGAAGATGCGACTGTCCTCTGGCGGTAACTTGGTGGGCTACACTATGTCTATCGGTAATGGCTGGCACGTCTTCCTTGACGAGAAGCATCGAACGATTTCTTACCTGCATACCACCGAGGTGACGCAGCGAACAGTTTGTCATGTCAAAGAGCCACCGGCGTCTATTCGCCCACTCATCGAATCCGAGAACGTCGACCTAGGAAACGTACCGCTCTGCTCAAAGGCTTAGGCCAAGCGCGTTCGGCCAGCTAGGGGTGCATCGTCGGCCAGTGCGCAGAGCTGCCGCAGTGTCCAGCGCAATCGCCCGACCGCTTCAGCCGTTGCACCGAGGTCGCCCAGTAGCGCAGCCGCGCGTGAGTCCGACCGGATCACGCTGATCGCCCAGTCCGTGCCGCAAGTGCACTTCCACGCCTGAACTTTGGGCGGCGCGGGCATGGGCTGTACGCCGCTGGTGGTCCCGCAGTAGGGGCACGCACCGGTGGTGTCGGCCGCGGTGGTGCTGGTGTTCACCGGGCGGGTGTCGATCGGCATCTGCTCTTCCCGAACTTCGGTGGTATTCGGTTGGAACCGGCCGGTCGCCGGGGAGCATGGGAAGCGGATTGACAGGGACAGCTAACCCGCTCAGCCCGGCGACCGGCCGGAATCTTAGGGTGGCGAAGCGGTACCGGTGATTGCGGCGCACGCCTCGCATTGTTTCCCGCACGATGTGTCCCGCAGCGGGGTGACGATCATGAACCAGTGCCCGCAGCGTGCTTGCAGTGATCCACCGGGGTAGTCCCTGTGTTCGTCGACGGCGTGGTCTTTCCAGTCCGCACGGACAAACCCCATTTCACCCTAACCACTCACCTAACACGTCGAACAATTCAGTGGCGGCCTTCTCGTCAAAGATAAGCACGCATCCGTTTGTGGCGTGCGGATCCAATTCGATAAGGTCATCGACTTTCCGGCACACCAGCGGAGTGAAACCCCGCGCACCGCCGTGCACCGAGCAATAGATGTCGATTACCCGGCGGATGGGATTGCGGCGGGGCTTACCGGTACCGGTGGCGTCGGTCATCGCGACCTCTTACTCGGGACGGTGGCGGCGGATCTACACGGCCAACAGCGGTGGCCGCCCGGCTCAACCAAGGGAGCGGGAAGCACGACCGCGCCGCACAGGGCAACGTAATCGGTTTTCGGTCGCAGCCCAGCGGCGAGCGCGTCGGGCGTCAGCAGGTGGACCAGCAGGTCCCGTGCGTCCACCAGAGTGATGGTGCGCATCGGGCGCCGCCGTCCCGTGGTGGCCGGCATCAATCTGTGCTTCGCCATCAGGGGCGCCTTTCGGTGGGTCCGACCGGCCGCCGGAACAGCGGCGGTGGGCACGCAACCGACCGGCCGCCGGTGGCGGGCAACGTGATGTCCACGGCTGGATCGGCGGGGCTAGCGCGGCGGCAGGTCACACCGAACTCGGGATGGCCCGTTAGCGGTGGCGGAGCGGCGGGCTCACCCCACTGGCGCAGCCGGACAAGGAGATGAGCTAGCACAGCTGGGTCAGTCGCCCAGTCGTTGGCGAGCGCGCCTACGTCGGTAGTCACGCCGGTTGCGTCGCTGGTGCGTTAGTGGTGCCGTTGGTCACGATTGACGAGAGTGAACGCGATCAAGCCTGTGATGTCCCTGCCCTGGGACGACCCCCGGATGGGCTACACGGGCAGACCAGCCCGGTACGCCATCCCCCGCAGCTCCCGACCGACCGCGTCGCGTCGCGCTCGGACCAACAGCTCAGCGAGCACGTCACGAACAAACGGGTTACGCAACGTGTGCAACGGTGACACCACCTCAGCGCGGCGCAACGCCACCACTGCATCATTTTGGCGTCCCCGCAACCGCGCCAGCGAGCGACCGTAGTCGATCCAGTATGCGGCCTGCCGCGACCGGTTCGGGTGCACCAGCGGGTTCAGGTCTTCCGCGATGGTCACAGCACGCTCATGGTCACCAGCTTCTAAGACGGCGGACAATCGCCACAGCGCCACATTCAGCGGGCCGAAGCCCAGCCCGTAAGCGTTGCCTTCCCCGGTGCGCTGCGCTAGCTCCGTGGCGTATTCCAATGCCGCGTCGACGTCCGCCGGTCGTTTGTCCGCAGCGGCCACCAGCGACCGGCACAGCGCGAGCATGCCCTCCAGCTGCATCGATTCCGGGGTGTTCGTCGGCACCGTCACCGAATCCAGTTCCGCCCGGGCCAGCGCGAAGTCACCCGACGCGAGCATCATCAGGGCATCGCCCCACACCGCAAGACCCCTCGCGGTCGGTTCCTCTCGGCGTTCGGCGGCCTGGCGAGCCACCAGAGCAGCCAGTGAGCGCAGGTCGATCCTGGCGCCCACGACCCGCAACCAGGCATGGCTGCCTTGGGTGTGCAACAGCACCGCCAAATCGAGCAACTCGCCCACGTCGCGACCAGCCTCGATCGAGGCGTGCACGTCCCTGATCAGAGCGGGCAGCGCGGCACCGACCTCAGCCTGCCGACACTGGCGGCCCGCGACGAGTAGCTCACGAACCCGGACCCGTAAAACATCCACGGGCAGCACCTGCCCATCGGCACGGTTGCGGGTGATCGCGTTGAGTGCTTGACGTACCTCACCGATGGCGGCTTCAGCGTTCCCTTTGCCGGCCTTCCCGTTTCCCGGGGCTGGGACCGGCAACCCCGTCAACTCGCTTGGGGCTATCTGTAGCGCGTGGGCCAGCGCCACGATCTCCGATCGGCTGTCCAGGGACCGTTCCCCGCGCTCGATCCGGGACAGATGGGACTTGCTAATCCCAGCCAACCCGGAGACCACCCGCAACGACTGGTCCCGCGCGTGCCGGATCTGCCGTACCCGCCGGCCAGTCGTCCGCGCTTCGTCGTCGACATCCACAACAAACCCTTTCCTCGCCGGACCCCTCGCCGATTGCCCCGGGGCCGTCGCCCCGGGGCGGACCTCCGGCGAGGAGGTGAGTCCAGGCTACTGCTCACCCCGGTGGACACTCACAGTTGTGGACGCTGACAGTGCGTTGCTCTTGCTCCGAGAGATCTTGGTCGACCTCTCACGGTTGCCCAACGCCGCGTGCGTCGGACGGCACCAATTGTTCGACCCGGTACTCGGGAACGGTCGCCAGTACCGCGACCGGGAACGGTTACGGCTGGCGAAGGCTGCGCGCGTCTGCGCTGGGTGTCCCGTGATCCAGCGGTGTACCAGCGTCACAGTCATCCCAGCGCCGCGACGTCCAGCACCACCACCCGGCGTGCTTCCAGCGGCATAACGTTCCAATTTGGAACCTTTGACGGGACGGATCTCGCTGGCTATGACTTTTTTGTAGAGGTCGGGTGCGTCGCGTTTCACGGCTTTGGCTTGCTGCACACCACGCCCAGACCCACCAGTAACCTTCGCTGCCTTCTCGCGGGATTCCCGAGCGTGGCGATTCTCCTGCCCCTTTTCCAGCGCCAGCGCCGCCCGTTGACCGGCAGTGAGCGGCCTAGACACTTCCGGCAGATCTGCCGGAAGTGTTTCCTTCGGTTGGCCAGGTGCGGTACCACCGTGATGGCGTTGCGCTGTCTTCGCTGCTTTGGCGTAGAACTCCTCGTATTCGAGTCCGGCGTTGCGTTGACCCGGGTTGAGGTGCCGGCGGGCGATGTTTTCCGACACGATCAAATCGAGGATCTGCGCGGGTGCGCCCGGTTCGGTGGCATGATCGGCACCGCGTCGTGATCTTTCCTCCCCCAGTTTGGGTCCGGCGCAGCGCGGGTGGACCCTGGTCGACCGAGTTCCGCTCCTTGACGGTCGACCAGGGCACCACCGCGCGGCACTTCACTTCCCCGGGGCAAAGTGTCGGTGGGCTCCGTACGATCACCAGCGGTGTGACCGGCGGCAACGTCGCCGTGCCGATGCCCCGCTCTCGTGCCTCGAATGCGGCCAGGCAAGCCGCAGGGCGGGCACGCTCCGCAGTACCCGCATCATTGGAGAATGGCATTAACCTGGGTCCCGCTGGTCGCCGCCCTCCTCGGAGGCTTGTTCACCCTCGGCAGTGTCGCGCTCACGCAACGCAGCGCCACCAAGCGTGAACGTGAGCGACTGGAGGCCACATGGGCGCGCGAGGACGCCAACCGGTCCTACGAGCATCGAAGGGCCGCATACGTCGACTTCATTAAGGAGGTCAACCAACAGTGGAGAGATTTCGCGGAGATGGAGCTGGAGGGTGATCACTATTGGGAACCCACGGATGATTACCGTGAGCGCTCGTACAACTGCCTAGTCCAGATCGAGATCTTCGGGACGAAGGAGGCCGCAAAGCTAGCGGAGGAGGCTCTCCGGATCCTCTATAACACCCTCCCAGCCGGCGAACAGCAGGGCCAGCACCACATCCTCGACCACCAAGACTTGCTTGAACCCCTAAAGAGCGAGATACGCCGTAATCTCTCGATCCCAGACCGTCCTGCCTGACGAGCCTCTACCCGGCGGTTACCGTGGTGGTCGTTGGCTGGACAGTCGGCCGACGTCACCCACCTAGCGTAACTTGGGGGCTATTCGGCTCCGAATGGCGATCGGCACGCGTCGATGTGTCGACTTGCGGTGGTCTGAAGCGCCGCAAGGTGGGCGGTGAAGGTTGTCTGGCCGTCGGGGGTCAGCGAGAGCGAGGTGCGGGGCCGACTCAGCCCGCTCGGAGAGCCAGGCAGGCGGATTTCAGACGGGACGAAGACCGCGGGCGAGCAGGCGGGCGACGTAGGTTGCCAGCTCTGCAGCGGTCCACGGGTAGTGCTCCAGCACGAGCATGCGCGCGCAGGATTCGGCGACCGTGGCGATCACCTCGGCGACGACGGGAGCCTTGCGATCGATGTCGTCGATCTCGGCCGCCGTCATGGACTGGCGCACCAGCTCGCGTAACTGGCCTACCACCATGTCGCGGACGCGGCGTACCCGAGCCGCCACCACAGAATCGGAACCCCAGCCGGAGTCGAAAACGACCCGCCATGAGTTCGGCGCATGACCAACCCCGGCGAGGAAGGCCGTGAACCCCGCAGCCAGTACGGCCTCGACGTTGTCAGACACCAGATTGCTCGGCAATGACTCGGAGATTGCGTCCATCAGGCGACGCTCCTCGCGGTCGAGCAGCGCGAGGAGCAACTCGTCCTTGTTCGGGTAGCACTCGTAGATCACCGGCTTCGTCACACCGGCCGCATCGGCTACTGCCTGCATCGACGTGCCTCGGTAGCCGCGCTCGACATAGACCTCCAAGGCCGCGTCGAGGATCAGTGGCCGCCGACGTTCAGGGCCGAGATGGGCCGCCCTGGCGCGTCCGGACCGGGCCGCTCGGCCAGCCGCCAGCGACGCCACCTTCCGATTTGCCACTTGACAAATCTACCATGCCGTAGGAAGTTCCTACTGGAGGGTAGGAAGCAACCAGGGAGGCGGCAGATGGCAGCTAAAAGGGTGGCTGATCCCGCTGATCTCGTGAAGTTCCGGGAGTTGCAGCAGCTCGCCTATGCCGCGGCGCAGTCTGTCGCGCAGACGCTGGAGCCAGGCGTCACCGAGAGGCAAGCCGCTCGCCGGCTTCGCGAGTACCTGATCGAGCGGGGAGTTCAGGACTGGTTCCACACGCCGTTCGCGTGGTTCGGGGACCGCACAGCGTTTCGGGGTTTCCGGACTCCACTGCAGTTCTTCCCCACCGCCCGAAAGCTGGCGGAGAACATGCCGTTCATCCTCGACTGCGCGCCGGTGCGGGACGGCTACATGGCTGACATCGGCTACGCCGGCTGCCTGGGCACCAACCGGATATTCGATCAGCTGATGGACGACCTCGCCGAATACCGAACCTTGATCGTCGCACGAGTCAACGAGGGCATGCCGCTGCGGCAGATCTATCGCGACGTCGACGCACTTCTAGTCCAACAGGGTTACGACAATCGGCACCGCGTCTATCCCGGGCGGGTCATCGGGCATCAGGTCGGCAAGGTGCACTCCCGGCTGCCGAAGTCCGTCGCGGCCGGCTTCGGCATCCGGTCGCTGCAGACCCTGCTCGGTGACCTGATCGTCGAGCGAATGCATCACCGTTCACCATTGTGGGCCGATGGCGAGATCTCCAACCACCCGGCGACTCCCGGGTTGTGGGCGGTGGAACCACATATCGGTTTCCGTGATGTCGGGGTGAAGTTCGAGGAGATCCTCGTGGTCACCGCCACCGGCAGCGCGTACTGGCTTGACGATGATCTGCCACATGTGCGCCGCTGGCAGCGAACGGCGGCCGCGTGATGGCCAGGGACGTGGCCGGCACCGATGGCGTGCGGCTGCGGGTGCACGAGTCCGGACAGCGCGACGCGCCCACGGTGGTGTGCATACACGGCTATCCCGATGATCACTCCCTGTGGGACGGCGTTGCGACCGAACTGGCGTCGCGCTACCGCGTGGTGAGCTACGACGTTCGGGGAGCCGGCGAGTCCGGGAAACCTCGCAGCCGCCAGGCATACCGGCTCGACCAGCTTGCCCAGGACCTGGCCGCAGTGCTCGACGCGGTCAGCCCCGACCGTCCGGTACATCTGCTGGCGCACGACTGGGGAGCAGTCCAGGCCTGGCATGCACTGACCGGGCCGTGGCTGGATGGCCGGGTCTGCTCGTACACGTCGATCTCCGGGCCCTGCCTGGACCACGCCGGATACTGGTTCTGGGCGCGGCTGCGCCGGCCGACGCCGCGAGCACTTCGTGAGTTAATCAGCCAACTGGTGTCGAGCTGGTACATCACGTTCTTCCAGCTGCCGCTGCTGCCGGAGCTGGCCTGGCGCACCGGGCTCGCCCAGCACGCGCTGGCCCTGGCCGACGGCGCCGCCACGCCCGCTGTCACCGACGCGGTGAATGGAGTGCAACTCTACCGGGCGAACATGTTTCCCCGGCTGGTGAAACCCAGTCCCCTGCGCACCGACATCCCGGTGCAAGTCCTTGCGCCCCAACGTGATCCGTACGTCTCCCGATCCCTCCAGACCGACATCCGGCGTTGGGTATCCAACCTCGCGGTTCGCGAGCTGCCCGGCGGTCATTGGCTACCGCGCACCCATCCGAGCACCGTGGCACGCTGCGCGAGTGAGCTGATCGATCATGCCGAGGGTGGACCGGAAACTCGCGGCCTGCGCCGCGCCCGCCGTAGCGGGCCGCGACGAAAGCGGTTCGACGACACCCTCGTGGTGATCACCGGCGCGGGCAGCGGCATCGGTCGGGCCACCGCCCTGGAGTTCGCCGAACAGGGCGCGGAAGTGGTGGCCACCGACATCGACCAGCAGTCGGTCGAGCGCACAGCGCAGCTGGCCAGCACGCTCGGCCCCACCGCGCGTGCCTACCTGCTGGACGTCTCCGATGGCGGTGCGGTCGAGAAGTTCGGCGCCCTGCTCCGCGAGGAACACGGTTTCCCCGACATCGTCATTAACAACGCCGGGATCGGCATGGCGGGACCGTTCTTCGACACCACAGTGGCCGAGTGGGAAAAGCTCATCGACGTCAATCTGTGGGGCGTCATCCACGGTTGCCGGGTGCTGGGTGGGCTCCTGGTGGAAGGCGGTGCAGGCGGCACCATCGTCAACATCGCTTCCGCCGCCGCGTACCTGCCCAGCCGGGCGCTCCCGGCGTACAGCACGACCAAGGCCGCGGTCCTGTCGCTAAGCCAGTGCCTGCGCGGCGAACTGGCCGAAGCCGGCATCGGCGTGGTGGCGATCTGCCCCGGTTTCGTGCATACCAATATCGCCAGCACCACCCGCTTCGTCGGCCGCGACGCCGCGAAGGAGCGCGCTACCCAGCAGCGGGTGACCGACTTGTATCGCCGCCGCAACTTCACCCCCCGCCGGGCGGCACAGGAGATCCTGCGGGCGGTGGAGCGCAACTCCGCCATCGCGCCGATCACCGTCGAAGCCAAAGTCGGGCTGCTGGCCGCACGGCTGACTCCGGGTCTGCTCCGCGGCCTGGCCCGAGCCGACTTGTCCCTGTAATCAGCCGTCTTGATAACGCCACGACGCACACCGAAGGGAGATCGGCGGATGTTCGGACATCACCACAAGGGCTCAGCACCGAAAGACCCGGAGAACCTTGTGCTCCAGCCGCGCAACGTCACCTTCGACTGGACCAACCTACCCACCCACTGGGTGCCCAACGAACCCTTGGTCACCCACACCTGCAACGTACTGCACCTGCTGCTGCCCGCAGGAGAACGGTGGTTCATCGACGTATTCGCCCAGGCCGTCCCGTTGATCGAGGACGCCAAGCTGCGCGAGCAGGTGGTTGGCTTCATCGGCCAGGAGGCGATTCATGCCCGCTCCCACCAGAGCGTGCTCGATCACTGGAAGGCCAGGGGCATCGATACCGATCCCTACGTCCAGCAGGTTGATTGGATGTTCCGCAAAGCGCTCGGCGATCGGGATCTGAATTCGTCACCCAAGCACCGCGAAGAATGGCTGATCGAGCGATTAGCGATCATCGCGGCGATCGAGCACATCACAGCAATGCTGGGAAACTGGGCGCTCAACGCAACCGCGCTGGACGCCGCCGGAGCGGATGCCACCATGCTGGATCTGCTGCGCTGGCATGGTGCAGAGGAAGTCGAGCATCGCGCGGTGGCCTTCGATCTGTTCACCCATCTCGACGGCCGGTGGCATCGGCGAGCTCGCGCCATGCTGGTCACTGCGCCGATCATGGCGTGGCTGTGGATACGTGGGGTGGCTTTCCTGTTCCGCGTCGACCCCGAGCTGGGCCGCCGGGTCAAGCCGCGTTGGGTGCACTTCTTCTGGGCCGGCCACCGGCGTCTGCTGCCCACCGCCCGTCAGCTGATCGGGACCACGTTCAACTACGCCAGACCCTTCTACCACCCGTCGAAGGAGTTCTCCACCAGCCAGGCCGTCGCCTACCTCGCCACCTCACCGGCGGCGCTGGCCGCGGAGGCATGACATGGGCACCGAGTGGGTCACCCCGCCCGACCTGCGGGGACGTCAACGTGCCGACCGGATGTTCCGCACGCTCGGGGGGCTGATCACCTTCTACGACTGGCTCACCGCCGCTTTCGCGCACCGTCCACCGACCCGGCG
>DASUII010000294.1:0-5272 GCA_036279835.1 Pseudonocardiaceae bacterium | reverse complement strand
GTCCCAGCCTTGCTCGGCTCGCCGGCGTGCCACGGCGCGGTCGTGCTGCCGAGCGACCAGCACTGCGGCCTCGAACAGCACGACCAGCGCGCCGGCCAGGGCCAGCATCGAGATGGGGTCGTTGCCGGGGGTGGCGACGGCGGCCAGCACGAACAGTCCGAACAGGATGCCGCGCTGCCAGCGTTTCAGCTTTGCGTAAGGCAAGACCCCAACCCGGTTGAGCATCACCACGAGCAGCGGCAACTCGAAGGTCAGGCCGAAGACCGCGAGCATGGTCAGCAGGAAACCGATATAAGCCCCACCGGTCAGCGCGGTGATGAACTCGCCGCCGCCGAGGTTCGCCAGGAAGGAAAGCCCCGTGGGCACCACGTAGTAGGCGAGGACGGCCCCCCCGGCGAACAGCACACTGGCGGCACCGACGAAGGTGACAGCGAACTTGCGCTCCTTCGCGTAGAGCCCCGGTGTGATGAACGCCCATATCTGATAGACCCAGATCGGGGCAGTCAGTACCGCGCCCGCAGCCAAGCCGACCTGCATCCGGAGGGTGAACACCTCAAACGGGGCAGTCTGCAGTAATTGACACCGGCCAGGATTCGGGGTCAGCCGCAATGTCGGGGGCAGCGCACAATACGGCCTAGTGATCAGATCTCCGAGGCTAGGCACCCCGAACGCCGAAACACCCCACCAGACGAACCCGAGGACGCCGCCGAGCCCGACCGCACACAGCGCGATGAACAACCGGTTACGCAGCTCGTATAAATGCTCCATGAGGGTCATGGAGCCATCTGGATTGGTCTTGCGCCGACCGCCCGGCCCAGCCGGGAAACGCATGTCGCTCACCGATCCACGTCGTCAGGAAAGAGCATCGTTGTCGCGCTGGGGCGGATTCACCTGCTGCGGCGCCGGCGCGCTCGGCTCCTGCTCCGACCGCGCGCCCTTCGTCTCGGCTTTGAAGATTCGGATGGACTGCCCGATGGACCGGGCGGCTGTGGGGAGCTTGGTGGCACCGAACAGCACGACCAGGACTACCAGCAGGATGACCAGCTCCCAGCCAGACGGAATGCCCATGGTGGGTCTCCTTTCTCGCCTCGGGTGCGCGACCGATGCTACGCGGTGCAGCTATCCGGCGTTGCGGCGTCGACTTCGGCGTCGCCGGTCCAGCGCCACCCGCAGTGCCGCAAGCCGGGCAGCGAGCAGGCCAGTGCGGTCGGCGAGGTGAGCGCGGCTGCGCTGCACCGTCGCGGCCAGCTGCTGCGCAGGAGCGACAAGCGCCCGGAGAATCATGAACAGCACGACGACGCACGCAGCGACGAGCGCACCGCTGATCAGGTAAACCACGCCGACGACGTTAGCCCGCCTCGGACCGCGCGAGGTGATCGGATCTGCGGATCGCCGCGCGAGCCCGCTGCGCCACCGCCTCGGCTAACTCTGGGGGTGTCCGGACCACGACATCGGCACCCAGGCCCAGCACCAGACGCACCATCCACTCGGTCTCGGCGTAGCGCATTCGTACCGTCGCCGCTCCCCCTTCACCCTCAATCAGCTCATCCACCGGGTAGTACTCCGCCACCCAGCGAGCATCCGGGGCGAGCGTGAGCACGGCGACCTGCTGGTCTGGCTGGGCGCGGAACAGGCCGCCCGACACGTCGGTGGGTCGGGCCTGCGGCGGTGGCACCGCCGGCTCGTCCAGGGTGGTGACGTGCTCGATGCGGTCCAGCCGGAACAGCCGCACGTCTTGCGCCCAGCGGCACCAGGCTTCGAGGTAGCTGCGGCCTTCGACCAGGAGCAGCCGCATCGGGTCGACAGTGCGCTCACTGACCGTGTCCCGAGCCGGGGTGTAATAGCGGATGTGCAGCGCGCGGCGATGGTCCAGCGCGTCGCGCACCGCAGCCAGCGCGGCCTCTTCCCTGGTGGCCAGGCCGACCACCACACCGTCAGCCCGCCCCGCCGCTGCCTCGATCTTGGCCAATGCTCGGCGCACCGACCCGGCGTCGAGCACGCCGGGAGTCTCGGCCAGCGCTCGCAGCGCCACCACCAGTGCGGTCGCCTCCGCGCCGGACAGCCGCAGCGGGCGTCGCATCCCGGCGTCGAAGGTGACCGTGACGGTGTCGCCCTCGAAGGACAGGTCGATGAGATCACCCGGCCCGTATCCGGGCAGCCCACACATCCACAGCAGCTCCAGGTCACGGCGCAGCTGCGGGACCGTGACCGAGAAGTCGGCTGCCACCTCCTCGATCAGCACACCGGGCCGAACCAGCAAGTAGGGCACCAGGGCCAACAGTCGGGGCAACCGGTGCGCGACGCCCTCCATCAGCCAGCGCTCCCGGCGGCCGCCAACAACCGGGCCCGCACCGCGGTGGCCAGTTCAGTGGGCTCCAGCACTACGGCGTCCGGTCCCAGCCCGGCTATCCATCGGGCGGCGACGTCATGGCCCGGCAGCTCCACCGCGACGACGTCGCCGGACACGTCCTGCACAGTCATCGTGTCCAGCACGGTGGCCCGCCGGCGCAGGCCGTACCCGCGACCGTGCGCCAGCCACAGCCGGGCGGTGTGCGCCGCAGCCGGCGGTTCCGCGGAACCGGCCACGATCTTCAGAAGGTCGACTCCCAGTGGGCGTTGCACCGCCCCCGAAGCGCCGAAGGCGCGCACCGGCCCGACGATCCGGGAGACCCGGAAGCAGCGGACCGCGTCCCGATCGCGGTCGTGTCCCACCACGTACCAGCGGCCCCGCCAAGACACCACGCCCCACGGCTCGAGGATGCGCTCGGCGGGCTGCTCGGCCGGATGCCTGCGGTGCGAGAACGTCACAACCTGCCCCGCCTGCACCGCCGAGATCAACGGGGTCAGTGCAGGTTCGGTGGCCCGCACCCGAGGTTGCACGAGCACTGAAGGCTCGGTGTCCACCTCCACGCCGGCAGCACGCAGCTTCAGCAACGCGCCGTTCGCGGCACCGGACAGCTGCGGAGAGTCCCACAGCCGAGCCGCCAGCGCGACAGCAGCGGCCTCGTCGGGTTCGAGGTCGATATCGGGCAGCTCATAGTCCCGGCGGGCGATGCGGTAACCGTCGCCGGCCTCGAAACCGGGGATCCGGCCCGTCTCCAGGGGGACGCCCAGCTCCCGAAGCTCAGCCTTGTCCCGCTCGAACATCCGGAAGAACGCTTCGTCGGAAGGCGCGTCGGCATAGCCGGGCACAGTCCGCCGGATCCGCTCAGCGGGCAGATACTGGCGGCTGGACAGCAGGCACAGCACCAGGTTGACCAGACGCTCGGCGCGGGGGGCAGCTGTCACGGGGGCAGCCTACGGCCAGCTCCACGACCCCGGGCGAAGAGCGCTCGTGTAAGTTGGCGCTAGCGCCCTTGACGGTCACGGCTTTCTGCCTAGCCGGGCGCCACCTCAGATAGGCCACGCCGCCGCCGGCCACGTCTGCGTACAGCCCGATGGACCTCCAGCTGGATCGATGTCGCCCGACGCTCCCTGAGCAGTCGACGTCATTGCTGGGCGGTCGGTCGCCTCTCCAAGAAGGTCATCGCATGCGCATGGACTTCTAGCCCCACCGTGGATTCCCGTCCCGCCGCCCGCCTACGGCGGTATCGAGTGGGTCGTCGCCCTGCTGTGGTGCGGCGTGCCCTCACAACAGGAGGCCGACCAGGTCGCTGCCCACCTGGGGAGCCGGCCATGGCCAGCGGTTGGGGGCTGCGCACCCTCTCTGCGGAGATGGCCGGCTACAACCCGATCTCCTATCACGTGGGTTCGGTATGGCCGCACGACACCGTCATCGCCTGCGAGGGCCTGCGCCGCTACGGGCTCGACGACGTGGCGATGCGCCTGGTAAGCGATCTGCTCGACGCGTTGACGATCTTCAATGATCGGCTGCCCGAACTCTTCGGTGGGCACCATCGCGAGCCGAGCGACTTCCCAGTGCCCTACCCCACCGCGTGCCGGCCGCAGGCGTGGGCGGCTGGGGTGCCGCTGGCGATCGTGGCGCTGTGCCTGGGTCTGCAACCCGACGTGCCGGCCGGGACTGTGTGGCTGAATCCCGTGCTACCGAGGGGGTTGCACCGCATCGAGGTCCACGGAATCCCGTTCCCCGGCGGCCAGCTGTCCCTCGCTCATGACGGCGAAGCCACCAAGGTGATCGAAGCGCCACTCAGTCTGCGGGTTGCGGCGCAAGCCAGGCCCATCGGCTGAAACATCGCTGTCGTCGGCAGAAAATTGGGGATAACCCCAGAAATTCCAGAGGGAGAGCCCCTCGCAGTCCGGGTGCGCGCCCCATCGTTCAGCGTCGCCTCCTGCCGCATTCTTAGCACCCGGAAGGGCTGGCTATCAGCCCACATGAGAAACATGGTGCGGCAGCGTGACTGCTGCGGATGAGGCGAGGTCATCGTGTCGGTGATATCGGTTCCGCAGGACTTCAATGAGGAGAAGCTCTACGTCGATCTTCGGTCGATCTTCGGGCGCTCGCTGTTCCTGAAGTGCGAGGGTTTCAACTTCGCCGGCTCGATCAAGCTGAAGGCCGCAACCGAGATGGTCGAGGCCGCCGAGCGGGACGGACTCCTGACGCCGGGAGTTTCGGTGCTGGTCGAGTCCTCGTCCGGGAACCTGGGCGTGGCATTGAGCATGATCGCCGCGAGCAAGGGCTACCGGTTCGTGTGCGTCACCGACTCCCGCTGCAACCTGGCGTCCAGGCGGCTGATGGAGGCGTTGGGCAGCCAGGTGCACATCATCGTCGAGCCGACTGACATCGGCGGCTTCCTCGGCGCACGCCTCGACTACGTCCGCGCGCTGTGCGCCACCGACGATCGGTACGTGTGGCTTAACCAGTACACCAATCCGAACAGTTGGAAGGCGCACTACCGCACGACGGCCCCGGCGATCGCTGGCGAGTTCCCGCGGCTGGACGTGCTGTTCATCGGGGCCGGCACCACCGGGACGCTGATGGGCTGCGCACGCTACTTCCGGGAGTGGCACCGGCCGGTGCGGATGGTCGCAGTAGACAGCGTCGGCTCGGTGACCTTCGGGGGTGCGCCGGGGCGCCGGATGATTCCCGGCCTGGGCACGAGCGTCCGCCCGGAGCTGCTCGACGAGTCCTATGTCGACGAGGTGGTATGGGTCGAGGAGGCGGACACCATCCGGGCCTGCCATCGCCTGGCTCGAAGCGGATTTTTGTTCGGCGGCTCCACCGGCACGGTGATCAGCGGCGCGATGGACTGGCTGGCCCAGCATGACGCACGGGACCTCACCGCGGTGGCCATCGCCCCGGACCTCGGTGAGC
>DASUII010000293.1:0-3263 GCA_036279835.1 Pseudonocardiaceae bacterium | reverse complement strand
CCGAATGGCTGCACAGCAGAGTCGATCCAATCGACCGGGAGGCAGTGCAAGTCCTCATTCTGCTCGACCAGCACCGCCGGGACCCGATGATCGCACCGGAAGAGGCCGTGACTAAGCCGCCGGTCAACGAGGCAGACCCGCGCTGCTGGTCGTGCTCGCAATCGGAACAGTCGTCCTGATTCGCAGCGCCACCAGGTACAACCCATATTTAAAGAACCTGCGGGCGGCGCGGCTGCGATGCGACGAGCTCCGCGCCGAGCTAGCTGCCAGGAACACTGACGTGGTGGTGGCGGCCTTCGACGTGGAACGCGCCCGTGAGTCGGAAGCCGATCTCGCCGAACAGTGGGCGGGCAAGCGGGCCGCGCAGGATGGTTTCGCTGCCGAGCTCAAGCATCACTACCAGCATCACCTCGCCCGGAACCTGGCCAATCCCACGGTGACCGATGGGGTTGAGATCGCTGCCGGACGTACTTCGCGACCCGGCCTAAACGCAGCCCGGGGTCCCGGGAACTGAGCCGACGAATGCGCTGAGTCAGCGCTCTCCCATCAAAGGATGACAATAATGCATTCTCCGGTTTCTTCGGGAACCAGGCGCCGGCTGCGCAGCAGCGCGCTCGCCTTCGGTTTGCTCCTCTGCGCCGGCTGCGACGATAAGGCCGCCGCTGCGCCAGGAGCACTTGCCGTGATCGTGGGAGCGCATTCGAACATGGTGGCGCCCAGCCTGTTGGACTCCGTCAAGACCGAACTCGATACCGCATCTGAGCTTGGTTCGCCGGCCACCGTCATCGTGGATGACGGAAACCCCGCCGCGTCGGCCCCGCTGGCGCTCAAGACGGCAAACGACAACCCACTCTATCAACAGGATCAGGTCAAACAGCTTAAGAACATGATTGACAAGACTCGCGCCGGCAATCCCGAAGTGGACTTGCTCGCCGCGATCAACCTCGCGGCGCGCTCAGTAGGCGATGCCGCCGGACCCAAAACCATCGTAGTGATTGACAGTGGTCTGCAGACAACCGGCGCACTGCGATTCCAGGACCAAGATGGGGCGCTGCTCAACGCGAGCCCCGACGAGGTGGTCGACCAGCTGCGCCGCACCCAGCAGCTGCCCAATCTCACCGGAATGCGCGTCGTGTTCACCGGCCTGGGTGACACCGCTCCGCCCCAGCAGCCATTGCCGGCGCCGGCCCGAACGGTGCTGGTGGCGCTGTGGACGAAGATTGTCGAATCGGCGGGCGGTAAGGCGGATGTCAAGCAGGCTCCGCTACCCAGTACCCGGCCGCGCGATGGGCTGCCTCCGGTGACCATTGTGCCAGTTGCGGCGCAATCGATCGGTCCGCTGCCAACTGTCACCGTGCTACGGGACGGCACTGTCGGCTTTGTGCCCGACCAAGCTGTGTTGAAAGATCCCGCTGCGGCTCGCGCGGTTCTCGCTGACTACGCGAAAGCGATCAAAGATGGCCGCCGGGCGCTGCTCACCGGAACCACGGCTTCGGATGGCACGCCGGAATACCGTCGCCAGCTGTCGGAGAAACGGGCTGGCGCTGTCCGTGATCTCTTGGTCGGCCTCGGTGCCCCGGCTGACCGGATCAGTACTCGCGGGCTGGGCAGCGATTTCCCGGCATATGTGCCGGACCGTGACGCCCAGGGCAACCTTGACCCCATCCCCGCAGCACAGAACCGGCAGGTGATCATCGAGCTGAGTTGACTGCCCGGCCAGGACGCCCGGTGACCGGTACCCCGCGGATCAGCTGGCGCAGTTCGTTACGCTGCAAGAACCAGAATCCACTCCTAGAGGCCCCTCTGAGGAGATGCAGTGGCCACTCGAGTATCCCGGTCTAGCCGGACGTCGGCGCGACGGGCGGCGGGCGAGCTGGAGGCCGAGGTCCTGGCTGCGTTGTGGGCCGCCGACGGGCCGCTCACGGCGGCGCGGGCCCGCGAGGCGGTCGGCGGTGAGCTGGCCTATAACACCGTTCAGACCATCTTGGTGCGGCTGTATGAGAAGGGGCTGATCGGCCGGGTGGCAGACGGCCGTCGGCACGAGTATTTCGCGGTCAAGGGTGCCGAGGAGCTCGCCGCCGAGCAGATGCAGGCCTTGCTCAGCCGCGGCCGGGACCGGCAGGCCGTGCTGCAGCGCTTCGCCACCTCGTTGTCGGTGGAGGATGCCCGATTGCTGCAGGCGATGCTGCGGCGCCGCCCATGACCATCAGCGTGTATGTGCCGGCGGCGTTGTCGCTGCTGTTGGCGGCGATAAGCCGCATCGTCGTCGGTCGGATAGCGCCCACCCGAGCCGTGGTGTTCGTTGTCGCCGCGATGCTGTGCGCCGCCGCGTCGACCTGGGGTCTGGTTCTGTTGTCCGCCACCTTGCTCGGTAACACCTCACTGGTCGCCGAAGAAGCCAGCGAGCACGGGGTGCAGCTGCAGGATCCGGTTCCCCAGCTGATCGGGGTGACCGCCGTGGTCCTCCTGGTCTCTGGGGTATTCCGGGTGGTGCGGGTGCTACGGGCCCGCCGGGCCACCACCCAGGAGCTGCGCGCGGTGTGCAGCTCCTGCGGCACCGGTGAGCTGGCAGTGGTGGCTCTAGCCGCTCCGCACGCGTTCGCGGTGCCGGGTCGACCCGGCCGGATCCTGGTCACCCAGGGTTTGTTGTCGGTTTTAGACGGTGACGAGCGACGGGTCGTGCTGGCTCACGAGCGGTCCCACCTGCAGAGCCGGCATCATTGGTTGCGGGCCGCCACCGAAGTCTCCGCAGCCCTCAATCCGGTGCTGATCCCGGTGCGTGAAGCGGTCGCTTTCCTCGTCGAGCGCAGTGCCGACGAGCACGCCGCGGCGGTGACCGGCAGCCGCAAGCTGGTCGCTGCGGCGATCGCCAAGGTGGCGTTGGCCGGTGGGGCCGATGGCGGGGTGCGCGCCTGGTCGGCCGCGCTGCCCTTCGTCGGATGCGGGGTGTCGGCTAGGGTCGCCGCGTTGCAGTCAGACCCACCCCGGCCTGAGCCCTTGGTGCCCAGCAGCGTGCTGGCGCTGGGGGTGGCCACCGCAATCGCCGCGGTGCAGGCCACTATTGCGTTCTACCAGCTCGTTTACTGGTTGTGGCCGACCTGACGGGGTCGGCTGACGGCGTCGCGGGTTAACCCTGAACTAACTCTCAGTGCAATTCCCGGGGGGGATCGTCACGCCGCGCGAGGTCCGCTAGTCTCTTACACGCTGTAGGAGACAGTCCTGACACGGCCAGGCAGCGCCTGGGATAGGTAGGGACCCAATGA
>DASUII010000292.1:0-3264 GCA_036279835.1 Pseudonocardiaceae bacterium | reverse complement strand
CCGAAGTGGTCGTAGAACCATTGCGCGTTGGCCGGGCTGAGGTTCACGCAGCCGTGTGAGACGTTGCTGTCGCCCTGCTGGCCGACCGACCAGGGCGCCGAGTGGACGAATTCGCCGTCGCTGGAGATCCGCTCGTCGAGGTCGACCCGTTCCCGGTAATAGCCGGGCTGGCCCTTGCAGACACCGTAGGTGCACGAGTCCATGATGATGCTGGGTTGTCTGTCCGAGACCACATGCGGACCGGTGTGCGTAGGGAATCCGGGAGAGCCGAGGCTAATCGGCATGGTCTTGACCAACTGATCGTTGTCGAAGATCTGCATGGTCTTGGTGGCACCGTCGGCCTTGGCGATCCACGCGTCATGCACGCGGAAGGTCTCGGTCCGATCAGTCTGGCCATAGACACCGTCGCCGAGGTCGACGCCGTAGAGCCGGGCATTGACTGTCACCGTGCTGCCGGGCTGCCAGTAGCTTTGCGGCCGGTAGTGGACCTCGGTGTTCGACATCCAGAACCAGCTCCCCGGTTGCGGCGGGTTCGCGGTGACCGCCAGCGCCTTTTCCGCCGCGGCCCGGTCGGTGACGGCCGTGTCGAAGCGGACCACGACCGGCTGACCGACTCCGACCCCGGAGTCTGGGGCCGGGATCAGCGACGGGTAGGCCTGTGCCGCCGGGGACAGCGTCGTCACAGTCTCAGTCCGCAGCACCGGCGCACCCTTGCCCGCTGTCGCCGTCGCATCAATCCGGTAGCTCGAGCTGTAGCCGAGCGGTTCGGTCGAGGTCCACGTTGTGCGATCGGGGGAGCTCTCGCCGCGGACGACCGTGCCGCTCGCGGCGTTGACCACGGTGATCGACTGCAGCGTGCCCATCATGGCCCGAACGACGATCGGGGTCGTGGGGTTGATCGCCGCTGTGCCATCCGGAAGGATCTGCACCGCGCGCTCCGGTGAGATGGTTGTAATGGTCGCAGCGGGAGCACCGCGTCCCGCTGCGTGGTTCGGATCCACGCCGGCTGACCGGCCCAGCGTCAACGCCAAGCCGACTCCCATCATGAGGACCGCCAGCACAGCGACACCGACCAGCACCTGGCGGCGCACCACGCTGCGGCTCACAGATCCCCCTGCACAGTGGTCACGGCGATGGAGTCGGCATCGGCGGCGACGGTGTTACCGCGGCCCGTTCGGTGGTGTAGCGGTGCGGCGCAGCGGTGAAGCGGGCCTGGCAGTGGTCGGAGCAGAAGGACCATCGCTGACCGTCGTGGACTGCCCTGGCCGGCGCCGCCGCGGTCTCGACCTGCATGCCGCAGACCGGGTCCTGTGCGTAGCCAGCGCCGCCACCGAAGCGTTCCCGGTTGCGATAGAGCCAGTACAGCACGGCGAACACCACCAGGGCGATGATGTTGAGAATGGTGGTGTAGTTCCAGGACACACCTTCCATCACGACAGTCGGCGGGTGCCCAGTGGGCACCAGGTGCAGTGCGGCGAAGAGGTACTCGGTGGCCAGCCCGGCGACACTCATCACCGCCCAGAACACCGCCAGCAGCCGCAGGGTCAACGGGGTTCCATAGTACTTGCGGTAGATGAACAGCAGCGGCAACGTGATCAGATCGGCGAAGACGAAGGAGATCACCCCACCGAAGCTGATCCCCCCGACCCACAGCGCCGCTGCCAACGGCACGTTCCCGACCGAGCAGACGAAAGCCAGGATCGCCAGCAGCGGGCCCAGCGCCACATTCTCCAGGGATGACCAGAACCCGTGGCCGGTGAGGAACAGTGATTGCCACACCGCAGTGGGCACCAGCACGGTAGCGAAGCCGGCGACGAGGAAGCCGATCAGCAGCTCCTTGCGGAGCATGGTCAGGTCGCTGATGGTGTAGCTGGCGGCGTCTGACCAGCCGGCGCGGCTACGGATTCGCTGCGCCAGCGGCCGCCGCTGCTCGGGGCCGTCGAGGTCATCGCCCGGCTGGCCGTGGTGGGCATGCCCGTCCTCCTCACGCTTGTTGAGCCGGGCGCGGGCGTTTTCGACGTCTCGCCGGGGGATGACCCGGGGCAGCACCAGGGCCAGCAGGACGATCATGATAACGCCGCCGACGAGCTCAGCGAGGGCGAACTGCCAGCCCACTAGCAGCCATAACACGATGCCCAGCTCCACCACGAGGTTGGTGGACGCGAACATGAACACCATCGAGGCGGTGAAGTCCGCGCCGCGGGCGAACAGCGATTTGGCCAGCGCGGCGGCAGCGTAGGAACAGGAGGAGGACACCATCCCGAGGAACCCGGCCTTGCCCACGGTCGCCGGCCGGTGATCTCCCAGGACACGGCGCATCTGCCCCCGGCTGACGAAGGCCTGTACCGCGCCGGAGAGGCCGAAACCGAGCACCAGCGCCCAGAGGGTCTCCCAGAACATCGAGAACGCCTCATAGAAGCTGTTGCCGATCGCGGTGAGCACGGTCATGACCTGACCAGCCGGGTGATCGCCGCGGTGGCCTCGCGAACCTGCTCCTGCGCCAGCTCGCCGCCTTGGACCGCGGCCTCGACCACGCAGTGCTTGAGGTGGTCATCGAGCAGCTCCAACGCGACCGCTTGGAGCGCCCGGGTGGTCGCCGATACCTGGGTCAGCACGTCGATGCAGTACTTGTCGCCCTCGACCATCCTGGCCAGGCCGCGGACCTGGCCCTCGATGCGCGCCAGCCGGGCCAGCAGCGCGGCCTTGTCATCGATGTATCCGTTCATCATCCGACCTCCACACCCGACTATAACCCCTACCCCCTACCAGTATTCCACGCCTCGCCGGCGGCCGCGCTGCGCCAAGTGGAACCTATTAGCCGTTCCGTGTCGGTACCGAGCGCCAAGTGGAACCTATTGGCAGTAAGCAGCGCGGGCGCGAAAACGGGTACTGCACCACCATGAAGAAGATTCTGGAGCTGCTGGTCTGCTTCCTGCATCCGATAGCTGTAGTGCTCGTCTGGATCAACCTTGCGGGGCGCAGGGACATCGGCGGAGGCGCGAAGCTCGCCTGGGGCATCTTCGCGCTCATCCCGCTGGTCCCGTTCCTCTACGTGCTCACCGGTGGCGACCTGTGGTGAGGGGTCAATCGTGGTCGGGGGCGCCGGTGAGGTGATGGTCGGCTGCGGCCAGCACCTCAGTGACCAGCCGCCGGACATGCCCACCACGTGCGACGTACACGGCCCGCCGTCCGTCGCGTCGCATCGTGACCAGCCCGGCGAGTTTCAGCTTCGCCAGGTGCTGCGACACCGACGGCCGGGCCGCC
>DASUII010000291.1:0-13428 GCA_036279835.1 Pseudonocardiaceae bacterium | reverse complement strand
TCCCTGCTGCCATTTGAGGACTGCTGAGTGACCACGTTCGCCGACAAGACGTTCACCCCTCCCGAGCTGATCCGCAACTTCTGCGTCATCGCGCACATCGACCACGGCAAGTCCACCCTGGCTGACCGGATGCTGCAGCTCACCGGCGTGCTCACCGACCGCAACTACCGTGCGCAGTACCTCGATCGGATGGACATCGAGCGCGAGCGGGGCATCACCATCAAGGCGCAGAACGTCCGGCTGCCTTGGCAGGTGAATGGCGTCGATCACGTGCTGCACCTGATCGACACTCCCGGCCACGTCGACTTCACCTACGAGGTGTCCCGCGCGCTGGAGGCGTGTGAGGGAGCGGTGCTGCTGGTGGACGCCGCGCAGGGCATCGAGGCGCAGACGTTGGCGAACTTGTACCTGGCGCTGGAGAAGGACCTGCGGATCATCCCGGTGCTCAACAAGATCGACCTTCCCGCGGCCGAGCCGGACCGCTACGCCGCCGAGCTGGCGCACATCCTCGGCTGCCAGCCCGACGACGTGCTGCGGGTCAGCGCGAAGACCGGACAGGGCGTGCGGGAGTTGCTCGACGTGGTGGTCGCGCAGGTGCCGGCGCCGGTCGGTGACGATCAAGCGCCCACCCGGGCGATGATCTTCGACTCGGTCTACGACTCCTACCGCGGCGTGGTCACCTACATCCGGGTGATGGACGGGCGGATCACCCCGCGGGACCGCATCCGAATGATGGCCACCAACGCCACTCACGAGCTGCTCGAGGTCGGCATCATCTCGCCCGATCAGAAGCCGTGCGACGGCTTGGGCGTCGGCGAGGTCGGCTACCTCATGACCGGGGTGAAGGACGTCCGGCAGTCCCGGGTCGGGGACACGGTCACCAGCGAGCGCAAAGGTGCCACCGAGGCACTGCCCGGTTACCGGACCCCCAAGCCGATGGTGTTCGCCGGGCTGTACCCGATGGACGGCTCGGACTACCCGGAGCTGCGCGACGCATTAGACAAGCTGCGGCTCAATGATGCCGCGCTGACCTATGAGCCGGAGACCTCCGCAGCCCTAGGATTCGGTTTCCGCTGCGGGTTTCTCGGCCTGCTGCACCTGGAGATCACCCGGGACCGGCTGGAGCGCGAGTTCGGCCTCGACCTCATCTCCACCGCACCCAACGTGGTCTACCGGGTGGTCCGCGACGACACTACCGAGCAGACCGTCACTAACCCCGCCGACTGGCCTGACGGCAGGGTCGCCGAGGTGTACGAGCCGGTGGTCCGCTGCACCGTCATCGCACCCTCGGAGTTCGTCGGTACGATCATGGAGCTCTGCCAGGGCCGGCGCGGCACGCTGTTAGGAATGGACTACCTGTCAGAGTCACGGGTGGAGATGCGTTACACCCTGCCGATGGCTGAAATCATGATCGATTTCTTCGACGCCCTGAAGTCCCGCACCCGCGGCTATGCCTCGATGGATTATGAGGAGGCTGGCGAGCAGGCCTCCGACCTGGTGAAGGTGGACATCCTGTTGCAGGGCGAGCCGGTGGACGCGTTCTCCGCGATCGTGCACCGGGACGCCGCTTACGGATACGGCACCTCGATGGCGACGAAGCTGCGCGAGCTCATCCCGCGCCAGCAGTTCGAGGTGCCGATCCAGGCCGCGATCGGGTCCCGGATCATCGCCCGGGAGACCATCCGCGCCATCCGTAAGGACGTGCTGGCCAAGTGCTACGGCGGAGACATCACCCGCAAGCGCAAGCTTCTGGAGAAGCAGAAGGAGGGCAAGAAGCGGATGAAGACGATCGGACGGGTCGAGGTCCCGCAAGAAGCCTTCGTCGCCGCCCTGTCCACCGACGGCTCGACCAAGCCCGCTAATAAGAGATCATGATCACTATTTGTGTGCCAAAAACGACAATATGTGTCGCCTGAGGCACACAAACGGTGATCATGGTTGGGACTGTCGGTGCATCCTGTCAGGCTTGGCCGAACGTGGGAGGGAGGGGGACCATGACAGCTATGAGCTCTGACCCCGGTTTCGCCGGTGTCGCCGAAGGTCGCCCGTTCACGGTGGACGACCTGGAGGCAATGCCCGATGACGGTCATCGCTACGAACTCATCGACGGGGTGCTCATCGTGACTCCGGCGCCTGGCTGGTACCACCAGCAGAGCAGTGGCGCGCTGTTCGTTCAGCTCTGGAACGCTTGCACGCCGGAGTTCCGGGTGCTCTCGGCGCCGTTTGGCGTCCGCACCTCGGTCCGCAACGAGCTGCAACCTGACATCCTGGTGGCCCGCTACGTCGACCTCACGCCGAAGAACCTGCCGATCGCCCCGGTGCTTGCGGTCGAGGTGCTGTCCCCGAGCACCGCTCTCAATGATCTGAACAACAAGAAGGCCGCTTACGAACGGATGGGAACGTCGTCGTATTGGGTGGTCGATCCGGACCTACCAGGCCGCCTGACGGTTTTCGAGCTCGACGCCCGGGGACGTTACGTCGAGGTAGCGAGTGTCTGCGGGGACGAGAAGTTCACCACCGAGCGGCCGTTCCCGATCACGATTGTGCCGGCTCGGCTGCTGGACGGCCTGCGCCCGTAGCGCTACCCACGGGGTTCAACGAGTGAAGACGATCTTGCCGGCGGTCTCGCCGTCGAGCATCGCCGCAAAACCGCGCTCTGCATCGGACATCGGCAGCTCAGAGCCGATCTGCGGGCGCAGTCCCGTGATGTCCAGGAAGGCCAACAGGTCGCGCAGTTCGTCTCGGGTGCCCATGGTGGAGCCCACCATTCGCAGCTGCAGGAAAAACAGCCGCTGCAGTTCGGCGCGGTCGGCGTCACCGCTGGTGGCGCCGCTGCAGACGATGATTCCTCCCGGCTTGAGTGACTTCGCTGAATGTGACCAGGTGGCCTTGCCGACCGTCTCGAAGACCGCATCCACCCGTTCCGGCAGTCGAGCGCCGGGCTCGAACGCCTGGTGCGCGCCCAGCGACTGCGCCAGCGCACGCTTTGCCTCGGTGCGCCCGGTCACCCAGACCCGCGTCCCGGCAGCCCGGCCGAGCTGCACCAGGGCGGTGGACACCCCGCCGGAGGCGCCCTGCACGAGCATGGTCTGACCGGGCCGCAACCCGGACTTCACGAACAACATCCGGTAGGCGGTGAGCCAGGCAGTGCCCATGCAGGCCGCTTCGGGAAAGGTCAGCGACGCCGGCTTGGGCACCACATTGCGCGCCGGCACCACGACGGTGTCAGCGAAGGTGCCGGGCAGCTTCTCGGTGAGCAGCGTGCGGCGTGGATCCAGGGTCTCGTCGCCGGTCCAGCCAGGACTGGTCACCACCGGATAGATCACCACCTCGGTGCCGTCGGCCAGCACACCAGCGCCGTCGCATCCCAGAATCATCGGGAACTGGTCGCGGTCGATACCCACTCCGCGCAGCGTCCACAGGTCGTGCATGTTGAGGCTGGCTGCCCTGACGGTGACCGCCGCGGCGCCCGGTGGCACTTCTGGATCGGGATGGTCTCCCATTCGCAGTGAGGCCAGCGGGTTTTCGTGATTCGGCTCAGTAGCATAGACGGCGAACATGATGCCCAAATGTAGTGCCGCCCACCCGGTCGTACGCCGGAGGCGGGCTATCCTGCGGCTGTGCTCGAGGTGTTGTTCGGCGTGCTCCAATGGTGGGACGGCGTGGAGCTGTGGCTCACCCAGCTCGGGCTCGTACCGCAAGTGGCCCTGGTGATGCTGATGGTACTGCCCGCCTGTTGGTGGGCTGCCCGGGTGCTCGACCGGGCTGCGGGCGTGGTCTTCGAACGACTCGGGCACTGCTACGCCGTGGACGCGGAGGATGCGCAGGAGCCTCGATGAGCCCCCACAGGCGGATCAGCGCCGCGCTGATCGGGCTGCTCGTATTGGTGATCATCGGCTGGGTGGGGCGCCACGCGCTGGCCGACCCCGTCGCTGGGCCGCCTAGCAGTAACCGGCCCGCGGCGGTCGCCTCGGCCGCTGGCCTGCTGGTACAAGGTCTGTCGCAGTTACCGCCGCAGGTTGGGCAGGAGTGGCAGCTGATCCAGCATGGGGGCCCGTTCCGGTACCGGCAAGACGGGGTGGTGTTCGGTAACCGGGAAAGGCACTTGCCGCCACGTCAGTCCGGCTATTACCACGAGTACACCGTCCCGACGCCGGGAGCGCATGACCGGGGCGCCCGGCGCCTGATCACCGGCGGTGCGGCTGAGCTCTACTACACCGGCGACCATTACGTGTCGTTCGTCGTGGTCGATCCTCAGCGGTGAGGCAGATGCTGCACTATGTTCCCGATGCGGCTCGTGCGGTGGAGCAGGCCCGTGCACGGGGCGCGCTGGCGCATCTGCTGGGCCCGGTGACGAGCAAGGCGGAGGCGCTTGACGCGATCGGCTCCGCGTTGGATTTCCCAGCCTGGTACGGTCACAATCTCGACGCCTTGCACGACTGCCTCGCTGACTTATCCTGGCAGCCGACCGGCGAGCACGTGCTGATCTGGACTGGCCATCGCCAGCTCGAAACCGCAGACCCCACCGGCTACCGCGCCATCCTAGAAGTGCTAGACGCTACATCCAACGCCAACCCGCAACGCCCCCTGTCAATCCTGCTCGCAGGTACCTGACCCAGTCGCCGTTCGGAGCCGGATAGCGGTTTTCGGCACCGTGCAACCGCCATTCGGTTCCGAATGGCGGTTTTGGGCGGCCTACCAGGACGGTGGACGCTTTTCGGTGAAGGCGCGGAGGCCTTCTTGGGCTTCGGCTGACGCGAAGCGGGATACGGACAGCTCGAGCATCGTTGGGAACTCCCGCGTCGTCGACGCGTGCAGCAGCTGTTTGGTCAGAGTCAGCGCCTCGGGTGCGCCCTTGATGAGCATTCCGGTGTAGCGGTCCACTTCGGCGTCGAGCTGATCCGCCGGTACCGCGCTGTTGAGCAGGCCGATGGCGACCGCCCGGGTAGCGTCGAAGGTCTCGCCGGTGAGAAACAGCTCGTGCGCCGAGTGCGGCAGCAGCCGGGGCAGTACGGTCACCGAGATCACCGCGGGCACCACACCGAGGCGCACCTCAGTGAACGCGAACGTGGCGCGGTCGACGGCGACGGTGACATCGGCGGCCGCGATCAGACCGATCCCGCCGGCGCGGGCGTGCCCGGCGAGCTTGGCGACGACCGGTTTCGGGTGCGTCAAGATCCGCTCCAGGATGCCGGGGAGTTCCCTGACCGCGTCCGGCGGCTCAGTGAGATCCATCCCGGCGCAGAACACCGGCCCGGTGTGATCAAGCACCACCACCCGCACTGATCCGTTACCGGCGCTGCGATCGAGCGCGTCGGACAGTTGGGTGCGTAGCGGTGCGGAGAGGGCGTTGCGGTTAGCGGGGGAGTCCAGCGTGATGGTGGCAATCCCGGACTGCACGGCCAGGTGCACCAGCTCGGCGGTCATGCGCCTGACGGTAGACGCCCACAGCGCATCGCCTGATGCCCGATCCGTGTCGGTACCGTGCCGTGAATGGACCTCGACACGCCGTCAAGTTTCAGCCTGGCGACGACCTACGTGCACCTCACGGAAGCCGGTGGGGGAATCCGGCGACCTGCTAGCGGTGACCTTTGGCAAGGGCACCCAACATCGTCCTGACGTGGGGCCGTCCGACGACTGACCAAGATAGGGTGCGATTACCTCGATCATGTTGCACGACGCCGTAGATTTTCCCGCGCGCGCTCCCAGCGTTCCGAACGTGTGTTCGATATACTGATGGGGGGCGATCGCAGGAGGGAGGCGGGTGTGACCATCATTGCTACCTCTACGCTGCGCCGGATGCCGCTGTGGGACGAACGGGAGCGGGCGACGCTAGTCGCCCTGCTGCAGGAGCGACCGCAGGCCGCGTCCTGGCCACAGGTCGCCGCCGAGATCATGGAAGCGGGCAGCGCGTGCTCGGTGTGGGACGCCGCCCACACGCAGTCGCTATTCGACGCCGAGAGCCCCGATCCGGTCACCGACGCAGCTCGGCACATTACAGACTGGCGGCGCGCTGGGCTCGGTGTACACACCTTTCGCGATGTGTCGTATCCGGCGCAGCTACGCGAGATCCATCAGGTGCCACCAGTGCTCTTCAGCCGGGGTGTCCTTCGCCCCGGAGAGCCGGCGGTGTCAGTGGTCGGTTCCCGTGAGGCCTCCGGTCAGAGCATGGACTGGGCGTCCGCGGTGTCGGCCGCGCTGGTGTCCGCAGGGATCACCGTCGTCTCCGGCTTGGCGGCGGGCATAGACACCGCCGCTCATACTGCGACGCTGGAGGCCGGAGGCCGAACGGTCGCGGTGATCGGTACCGGGATCAACCGCGCCTACCCGGCCGCGAACCGGACACTGCAGGAGCGCATCGCGTGCGAGGGCCTTGTGCTGTCCCAGTTTTGGCCCGATGCGCCGGCGACTAAGAAGTCATTCCCCCTGCGCAACGCGACGATGAGCGGATACGGTCGAGCCACGATCGTCGTCGAGGCGGGGGAGACCAGCGGTGCTCGAATCCAGGCGCGGGTAGGTGTGGAGCACGGCCGGCCAGTGATCCTGCGCGACTGCGTGGTGCGGGCGAACGAGTGGGCCAGAGCGCTGCAGTACCGGCCGGGGGTGCACGTTGTGACTAGCGTGGACGAGGTGCTGGACGTTGTCGCCGCGCTGCGTCCCGATCTCGATGACGTCCTGACGGGCGTGCTCGCCGTCGACGGATGAGCCTCGGAGGACGCCTTTTCGCCGCAGGGAGGAGGACGATCCGCGAGCGGCTGGTAGCGGAGGCCGGCGGCTACCTGCGCAACGTGGTGCGCGAGACCCACGTGACTTGTGCAGTGTGCGCGACACCGATCAAACCCACCTTCGATCTGTGCCTGCGTTGCCGACGTGACCAGCAGGAGTTCGGCGACGACCTCGCGGATGTCGTGGTTCCACTCTGCTACGGGATTCGAGGACGGCAGTCCGGGTACCTTATGCACAGCTACAAGGACCTCGAAGCGCCCGTCAGGCACAACCAGACCCTGCTTAGCATGTTGCTGCTCGCTGCGCTGGAGTGCCATGGCGGGTGCATTGAGCACCGGCTCGGCAGCGACGTGGATGCATGGGCGTTTGTGCCGTCCGTTCGGACCGACCGGACTGGTGATCACCCGCTGCATGTGGTGGCGAAGCAGGCGAGAGTGGCGCTACCCGAGATCGAGCTCATGGCCCGTGAGCGTCCTGACCCGACGCAGCGGACGACCAGCGTCGACCGGTTTACCCTCGCCGCGAATACCTACGTTCGAGATCGTCACGTTCTGCTCATTGAGGCACTTGGACCAGCGGCGGCAACGCTCAATCCGCCGCCCTGACGCTTCGCCGCGGAGGAGCGGCGAGCGTGGCGATCGTGGCGCTCGCGCGATGGCTGAAGCCCGAGGAGCCACCCACCGGTGCATTCGTGTCGAGCCGGCTCACCGAGGACTACGACCCGCTTGTGTGCCCAGCGAGTAGCCTGCGCTGCACCCGCAACTAACAGGGCGGATGGTGGCTACGCGCGGCAATTGAGGGCAGGCCTCTTGTCCGCCTCGACCGTCGTTACCCCCAAGGCACACGAGAGGGAGACACGAGCGATCTGATAACCAGGGCCACCGGCGAGTGCATGCCGCGAAACGTGACGGGAGGCCAACACCGACGAGCGTCTCGCCATGCGTTCCCAATGGCACACGCGTACTGAAAAGTCTCGATCACGCAGTCTTGTGTTGGAAATTTCGCGAATGACTCTCATACGACCATTCGGATCGAGAGTCGCGCTGTTGCACTCGCATCTTTATCCCCTTGGTTCAGCGTCCCTTAAATCAACTTGTTAGCCTGATCTACATCTACAAAGCGCGGACGCTCTCGGATCGGCGCCCTGGAGTCGCCAGAGCGTAGTTCCTAAGCAGCGGGGCTCGGGGAGCTGAGGGTAGCGGTCGCACATCTCCGAGCAGACGATACAAGGGGTAGGCGTAGCCCGACACACCGTGCGAGACGCCGCGTGCAATGGACGGATACGCGGGCAGCAGTCAGTGAGCGGGTCTGATGTCCCTGAATGGTGCCGTCGTAGCGGTGCACGATGAGCTCAGCGACAGCGGTATCGGCGCCCAGAGGGGCTGCGAGCAACGCGGTGTTACCGGCCTGCCGGATCACTTTGTCGGGGAGCAGGCCTGGGGCGAGGAACCAAGACGCGACGGCGATGCGGCGGGCGCCTTGCGCCTGCAGCATCGCGATGGCGTCGGAGACGGTGGGGCGGGCTGCGCAGGCGAAGGCCGGGACCACCTGCCAGCGGGTGAGCTGCGCGAGCCGCTGCGCCACGGCGACGACGGCGGCATTGGACGGGGCTCGTTGGGAACCGGCAGCGGCGAGCACGACGCCGAAGCCCGAGTCGGCAGGGGATACGCCGATCTCGGTCAGCCGGCGCAGCGCAACCGATTCGAGCCGTGCGTCGGGGCCCAGCACGTCGGCCACCGTGACGTCCAACTCGGGTCGGGCTGCCACGGCGCGCGCCACCGCACCGGGTAGGTCCACGTCAGCGTGGAAGGCGCGGCCCAGCAACAGGGGGACTACCACCGCGTGGGACACCGTGGTGAGCACGCTCTCCAGCGTGGGTACGCAGAGGTCCAGGAAGGCGAGCCGGACGTCGAGGTCGGGCCGTAGCCACCGCACCCGGTCCACTAGGGAAGAGATCGTGGCGGCTGACCGCGGGTCACGGCTGCCGTGCGCCACCGCCACCAAAGCCGGCCTCACGCGGCGTCCCGAGAGCCGACCAGCCCGGCAGCCAGCGTGTTGCCGTCCGCGGCGTCGATGACCAGGAAGCCACCGGTGTGCCGGTCGGTGGCGTAGGAGTCCACCGCCAGCGGCTCAGCGAGACGGATGAGCGCACCGCCGATCTCGTTGAGCTCCAAGGCGTCCGGTGGCTCGGTGTGGTGCAGGGTGTGCAGATCCAGCCGCCCGGTCAGTGCGGTGACGATCGCCCGGACAGTGCGAGTGCCGTGCTTGACCAGCACCCGCGCCCCCGGTCGCAACGGACGGTCGGCCAGCCAGCACAGATCCGCGGAAAGCTCCGTGACCACCCGCGGTGCCTGCTCCGGACGGGCCAGGACCTCGCCGCGCCCGGCGTCGATCTCGTCGGCGAGCAGCACAGTGACCGACTGCCCGGCGATGGCCCGCAGCACCGGACCGTCGGGGGTCTCGATGCCGGTGACGGTGGAGCGCCCCCCGGAGGGCAGCGCGATGACGTCATCGCCGACCGCGAGGACCCCGGAGGCGATCTGGCCGGCCAACCCCCGGTAATCGGGGTGCTCCGCGGTGCGGGGCCGCAACACCAGCTGCACCGGGAAGCGCATCGGTTCGGCCACCGCCTCCCGCCCGGTGGGTACCGTCTCCAGATGTTCCAGCAGCGTCGGGCCCCGATACCACGGGGTTCGCGCGCTGCGGGTCGCGACGTTGTCGCCGTGCAGCGCCGACACTGGCACGGTCACCACGTCCGGCACGCCCAACGAACGAGCCACCGCCGCGAACTCCGACTCGATACGGCGAAAGATCGGCTCGTCGAAGTCCACCAGGTCCATCTTGTTCACCGCCAGCATTACGTGCGGCACCCGCAGGAACGCCATCACGGCGAGGTGGCGCCGGGTCTGCTCGACCAGGCCGTTGCGCGCGTCGACCAGCACCACGGCGAGCTCCGCGGTCGACGCCCCGGTGACGGTGTTGCGGGTGTACTGCACGTGGCCAGGGCAGTCGGCCAGCACGAACTTGCGGGTGGGCGTGGCGAAGTAGCGGTAAGCGACGTCGATGGTGATGCCCTGCTCCCGCTCAGCCCGCAGCCCGTCGGTGAGCAAAGCAAGATCCAGCTCCACGCCGCCCCGAGCCCGGGTCGCCCGATCCACCGCGGCCAGTTGGTCGGACAGAATCGACTGGGTGTCCTGCAGCAACCGCCCGACCAGCGTGGACTTCCCGTCGTCAACGGAGCCGGCGGTGGTCAGCCGCAACAAACCACCCATTAGAAGTAACCGTCGCGTTTGCGGTCTTCCATGGCGGCCTCGGACAGTCGGTCGTCGGCCCGGGTGGCGCCGCGCTCGGTGATCCGGCTGGTGGCCACCTCGGTGAGAACCTCGTCGATGGTCACCGCGGTGGACTCCACCGCGCCGGTGCAGGAAGCGTCGCCCACGGTGCGGTACCGCACCGACTTGGTGACGATCCGCTCGCCGTTGCGAGGGCCGCCCCACTCACCGGCGGTCAGCCACATCCCGTCGCGAGCGAATACGTCCCGGTGGTGGGCGTAGTAGATGTCCGGCACCGGCACGTCGCGCCGCGCGATGTAGTGCCAGATGTCCAGTTCCGTCCAGTTGGACAGCGGGAAGACCCGGACGTGCTCGCCAGCGGTGTGCCGGCCGTTGTAGAGACTCCACAACTCGGGACGTTGCCGGCGGGGATCCCAGCCGCCGAAGGCGTCGCGCAGGCTGACGATGCGCTCCTTGGCCCGCGCCCGGTCCTCATCGCGGCGGGCGCCGCCGAAGACAGCATCGAAGCGGTGCTCGTTGATGGTGTCCAGCAGCGGGACGGTCTGCAGCGGGTTGCGGGTCCCGTCAGGGCGTTCGGTCAACCGCCCGTCGTCGATCCAGTCCTGCACCGCCGCCACGTGCAGGCGCAGCCCCAGATCGGCGACCAGGCGGTCCCGGAAGGCGATCACCTCGGGGAAGTTGTGCCCGGTGTCGACGTGCAGCAGCGGGAACGGCAGCGGCGCCGGCTGCAACGCGCGCAGCGCCAGGTGCAGCAGCACCGCGGAGTCCTTGCCCCCAGAGAACAGCAGCACCGGCCGATCAAACTCGGCGACCACCTCCCGAATGATGTGCACCGCCTCAGACTCCAGCGCCGCCAGATGATCCACGGACGTGCCGCATTCAGCTGGATCACCGGTTCCCGGATAACCCCGCTGAGCCCGCTGAATGCGTGTCAGGATCGCCGTCACGTCATGCCCCTCTCGGTGAGTAGGTCCATCACGCGCTGTGCGGCGGCGGCGATGTCGGTGCCGGTGGTGTCTAATCGCAGATCGGGTTTGTCGGGCTCCTCGTACGGGTCGTCCACGCCGGTCATCTCGGTCAGCTGACCGGCTGCTGCCCGGGCGTAAAGGCCTTTGACGTCGCGGCGGATGCATTCGACCAGCGGGGTGGCCACGTGCACTTCGAAATACCCACTGCCGTGCGCATCGTGGTGGGCCCGCACCTCGTCGCGGGTACTGGCGTACGGGGCGATGACAGGAACCAGGGCGACGACACCGTGCCGGGCGAGCAGTTCGGCCACGAACCCGACGCGCCGGACGTGGGTGTCCCGGTCGCCCCGAGAGAAGCCCAACCCGGCGGACAGGCCGCGGCGTAGCTCGTCACCGTCGAGCACCTCGACCTCCCGGCCCTCGGTGCGCAACCGCTCGGCGACGGCGACGGCAACCGTGGTCTTGCCCGCCCCGGACAGTCCGGTCAGCCAGACGGTGGCGCCCCGGTTCATTGGTGAATCCCGCATTCGGTCTTGGTCAAGCCGGCCCAGCGCCCGGCCCGGGGATCCTGCCCGACCTTCACCGCTCGGGTGCACGGGACGCAGCCGATCGACGGATACCCAGCAGGCAGCAGCGGGTTGACCACGATGCCATGCTCGGCGATGTAATCCTCGACTTCAGCGTCGGTCCAGGCCGCGATCGGAGCGATCTTCACCTTGCCCCGGTCGGCGTCGTAGAACACCGCTGGCGTGCCGCGCCTACTCGGCGCCTCGACCCGGCGCAGCCCGGTAGCCCAGGCGTCGTAGTGCACCAGCGCGCGATCCAGTGGTTCCACTTTGCGCATCCGGCAGCACCGGTCCGGGTCGCGGTCGTGCAGCTTGGGTCCCTCGGTGGCGTCCTGCTCAGCGACGGTCTGCCGGGGTGTCAGGCTGATCACGTTCACGTCGTAGGTAGCGGCGACGGCGTCTCGGGTGCCCAACGTCTCGGCGAAGTGGTAACCGGTATCCAGGAACAGCACGTCGACGCCCGTCGCGACCTGCGACACCAGATGCACCAGTACCGCGTCCTGCATCGATGACGCCACCGCGAAGCGAGCGCCGAAGGTCCGCACCGCCCAGCGCAAGATCTCCGCGGCGGGGGCGGAGTCCAGCTCGCGGCACGCGTCTCGCGCGAGCTGCTCCAAGTCGACGGTCGCTGTCACCGCACTATCTCCGGGGTCGGGGCCACCAGTGCCACTAAGTGGACGACGAACACCCGCTGGCAGTCCGCGCAACGCCACGCGCCCGACGGCTCTTCCAAGGGCCGAAGGTCCTCCTCGCCGCAGTACGGGCAGTAGAACGGAACCGCCCTGGCCTCGGTCATCCCAATCTCCTCAGCAACATCAACGGAGTGCGCTTTCGTCGGCGCGGGCGACCCACTGGGCGAACCGCTCGCCCGGCTCGCGCTGCTGGACGTAACCGCGGACCAACCGCTCCACGTAGCCGGCAAGCTCGGCGGAGGTCACCTTGTGCCCACGCAGCTTGCGGCCGAACCCGCTGTCCAGCCCCAGCCCGCCGCCGAGGTGCACCTGGAAACCCTCGACCTGGTTGCCTGCGGCGTCGGTGACCAGCTGGCCCTTGAGTCCGATGTCGGCGACCTGGATCCGGGCACACGAGTTCGGGCAGCCGTTGAGGTGCACCGAGACCGGGACGTCCAGAGCGGACTGAACGTAGGCGAGGCGCTGCTCCAGTTCGGCCACCAGCGTGATCGCCCGGTTCTTGGTTTCCACAATGGCCAGTTTGCAGAACTCGATGCCGGTGCAGGCCATCACCGAGCGCCGCCACGGGCTGGCGTCGGCCCGCAGCCCCAGCCTGTCCAGCTCGGTGACCAGGCCGTCCACTTCGGAGGCGGCGACGTCGAGCACGACGAGCTTCTGGTACGGAGTCAGCCGGACCCGGCCGGACCCGGCCCGCTCGACGGCTTTGGCCACATCGACCAGCGTGCTGCCCGAGACGCGACCGGCCATCGGAGCGAGACCGATGTAGCACTTGCCGTCGCGCTGGCGGTGCACTCCGACGTGGTCGACCGGGGCGGGCGGCGGTTGCGGGGCGGGGCCGTCGACGAGCCGACGGTGCAGGTACTGCGTCTCCAGCACCTCGCGGAAGCGCTCCGCGCCCCAGTCGGCGATGAGGAACTTGATCCGGGCGCGGTGCCGTAACCGTCGGTAGCCGTAGTCCCGGAACAGCGTCGTCACGGCGGCCCAGACCTCGGGCACCTCGTCACGTGGCACCCAGGCGCCCAGTCGTTGCGCGATCTTCGGATTGGTGGACAAACCGCCGCCGACCCAGAGATCGAAGCCCGCACCGCGCTCGGGATGCACCACCCCGACGAAGGAGATGTCGTTGACTTCATGGGCGACGTCCTGCAGACCGGAGATCGCGGTCTTGTACTTGCGGGGCAGG